>CAZNTY010000105.1:0-4807 GCA_964576085.1 uncultured Undibacter sp.
CCTGCCCATCGGTCTGCAAATCGTCGGCAGGCGAGGCGACGACATGCTGGTGCTGCAAGCGGCGCGGGCGCTGGAGCAGGCGCGACCGTTTCTATCGAAAAATATATGAATATTATCAAAATCTTATTAGAAACATCTAAAGTCGATCATCTAATTTCTGAGCAAATGATTCCAGTTGATTCAAAGACCATTGGTTTTGCCACTTACAGGCCCGGCGTCGCGCCGACATGAACTCGACACCATCCACGCCGAGCCTGATGATGCCGTCCGCTGACCATCGGAGCTTCCTGTCATGTTTGCGCGCCTTCGCACCGGCCTGATCGCCGCGCTTGTCGTCGTCTCGGCGTCTGCATTTGCTGCTGACAAGCCTTATCAGCGGCCCGAACTCGCTGATGCCGCGATCAAGCTCGAAGCACAGATCAAGGCTGATGCCGGGACGGTCAGCAAGAGCGCGGCAACGCTGCGCCGCGAGGCCGACGCCGCCTTCCAGAAGCACGACCTGCGCGGCGGCATGCAGATCCTCGGGCAACTCGTCACCGTCGCGCCGAACGATGCCGCGGCCTGGCTACGGCTTGCCCGCACCGTCTCGCAGATCAAGCCGCGCGACGACAAGGAACGCGCCTTCTTCCTCGATCGCGCCTCGACGGCCGCCTACATCGCCTACCAGCGCAGCACCAGTGTCAACGACGAGGCCGACAGCCTGGCGGTGCTCGGCAATGCGCTCGCGGAGCGCAAGCTCTATCGCCCCGCGCTCGACGCCATGCGCCTGTCTCTCGCTGCGCGGGAAACCGTGGCGCTGCGTGCGCAATATGAGACCCTGCGCGCCAGCCACGGCTTCCGCATGCTCGATTACAGCGTTGATTCCGATGCGCTGTCGCCGCGCGCCTGCTTCCAGTTCTCCGAGGAATTGCCGAAGCGCGGCGACTTCTCACCCTATGTCGCGGTCGCCGGCATGGACCGTCCGGCGCTGTCGGCCGACGGCAAGCAGCTTTGTGTCGAGGGCCTCAAGCATGGCGAACGCTATGCGATCACGCTGCGCGCCGGCCTGCCGTCGGTGGTCAGCGAAAGCCTGCCGAAGTCCACCGACTTCACGATCTATGTGCGCGACCGCAAGCCGTTCGCGCGCTTTGCCGGCAAGGCTTACGTGCTGCCGAAGACCGGCCAGCGGGGCATCCCGGTGCTCAGCGTCAATACCAACGCGGTGACGATCGCGATCTACCGGATCGGCGACCGCAACTTGATCGACACCATCCTCGGCGGCGACTTCCAGCGCAGCGTCACGGGCTACCAGGCCGAGCAGCTCGGCTCCGAGCGCGGCGTCAAGGTCTGGAGCGGCGAGCTCGCGGTCGAGCCCAAGCTCAACACCGAGGTGACGACCGCTTTCCCGGTGACGCAGGCGGTCGGCGCGCTTGCATCCGGCGTCTATGCCATGACAGCGGCTCCGAAAGACGCCAGGACCGAGGACTACGAGCAGGTCGCGACGCAATGGTTCATCGTATCGGACCTCGGCCTGACCGCCTATTCGACTCCGAACGGCATCGATGCCTTCGTGCATTCGCTGGCGAGTGCCGAGGCGCTGTCGGGCGCGGAGCTGCGCCTGATCGCGCGCAACAACGAGGTGCTGGCGACGCAGCGCACGGATTCCAGCGGCTTCGTTCATTTCGATGCCGGCCTTGCGCGCGGCGAGGGTGGTCTTGCACCGGCCGCCATCGTCGCATCGGCCCGCGACGACTATGCGTTTTTGAGCCTGAAGTCGCCGCCCTTCGATCTCACCGACCGCGGCGTGGCCGGCCGCGCGGCGCCGGGCGCACTCGACGCCTTCGTCTATACCGAGCGCGGCGTCTATCGCTCCGGCGAGACCGTTCACGTCACGGCATTGCTGCGCGACGCCCATGCGGTTGCCGTCACTGGCCCGCTGACGCTGGTGATCGAGCGGCCGGACGGCGTCGAATACCGCCGTGTCATTGTCGGCGACCAGGGCGTCGGCGGCCGCTCGCTCAGCATGCCCCTCAACGCGTCGGCCGCGAGCGGCACCTGGCGGGTGCGCGCCTTCACCGATCCGAAACGGCCGCCGGTCGGCGAGACGACCTTCATGGTCGAGGATTACGTCCCGGACCGGCTGGAGTTCGATTTTGCCGTCGAGACCGGTGCGATGGCGCGCGACGGCGCTACATCTTTCACCGTCGACGGACATTATCTCTATGGCGCGCCAGCGGGCGATCTTGCGCTCGAAGGCGAAGTGACGATTGCCGCGACCACCGAACGCACGGGATTTGCGGGCTATGTATTCGGCCCCGCCGACGACGAGGCGGAGCCGGTGCGCCAGCAGCTCGACGACCTGCCGCAGACCGACGCGCAGGGCAAAGCCAGCTTCGACATCACCCTCGATAAACTCCCGGAAACGACGCGGCCGCTGACGGCAAACGTCGCCGTGCGCATGGCGGAAGCCGGCGGCCGCGCGGTCGAGCGCACGGTATCGCTGCCGGTTACGGCATCGGGCAACATGATCGGCATCAAGCCGAATTTCTCCGGGCGGTCGCTCGGCGATGGTGAGAATGCATCGTTCGACGTCGTTTTCGTCGCCCCGGACGGCAAGCCGGTCGCACGCAAGGCGTTGCACTACGAGCTGCTGCGCATTGACACCCGCTATCAATGGTATCGCCAGAACGGCCAGTGGGAGTTCGAGCCGGTCAAGTCGACTGCACGCGTCGCCGACGGCACGGTCGATTATTCCGGCGAGACTCCGGCTAAATTGTCGATGCCGGTGCGATGGGGCCGCTACCGGCTCGAGGTCTCGACCGGCGAGCCCGACGGTCCGCTGACCTCGCTGCAATTCGATGCCGGCTTCTACGCCGAATCCAGCGCCGATACGCCGGACCTGTTAGAGATCGCGCTCGATAAGCCCGGCTACCGGCCCGGCGACACCATAACCGTCTCGGCCACCGCGCGGACGGATGGCGAGCTCACGCTCAATGTCGTCACCGATCGCCTGACGCTGAGCCAGACGCAAACCGTGAAGGCCGGCACCGTAACCGTGCCGCTCACGGTCGGCGCCGACTGGGGCAGCGGCGCCTATGTCGTGGCGACGCTGCGCCGCCCGCTCGACGCGCCGGCGCAGCGCATGCCGGGCCGCGCCATCGGCGTGCAGTGGTTCGCGATCGACCGGGCCGCGCATACGCTCGCGCTCGACCTGCAACTGCCGCAGACCATGCGGCCGAACGGCCGCCTGGCCATTCCGGTCAAGGTCGGCGGCCTTACCGCGGGCGAGGACGCACGCGTCGTGGTCGCCGCTGTCGATGTCGGCATCCTCAATCTGACCGGCTACAAGCCACCGGCGCCGGACGACTACTATCTCGGCCAGCGCAAGCTCTCGGCCGAGATCCGCGACCTCTACGGCCAGTTGATCGACGGCATGCAGGGCACCCGCGGCCAGATCCGGTCGGGTGGCGATGAGGGCGGCCAGCTTAGCGGCAGCCCGCCGACCCAGGCGCCGCTGGCGCTCTATTCCGGCATCGTGCCGGTCGGCTCGGACGGCGTCGCGCAGGTCAGCTTCGATATTCCGGCTTTTGCCGGCACCGTGCGGGTGATGGCGATCGCCTGGAGCAAGGACAAGCTCGGCAAGGCCACGGGCGACGTGATCGTGCGCGATCCAGTCGTGCTCACCACCACGCTGCCCCGTTTCCTGCGTACCGGCGATGCGGCGACGCTCCAGATCGACATCGACAATGTCGAAGGCCCGGCCGGCGACTATTCGCTCGAAGTCGCCGGCACCGGCCCAGTGACGGTCGGCGAGGGTGGACAGAGGAGCATGACGCTCGCGCCGAAGCAGCGGCTGCATGTGGCGCTGCCGCTGACGACCGCAAACGCCGGCTCGTCCGTCGTCAGCGTCGCCTTGCGCGGTCCCGACAATCTCGCGGTCAGCCGCGACTATCCGCTCGAAGTGAAGCCGGCGACGCAAATCCTGGCGCGACGCACGGTCAAGCCGCTGGCGAAGGGCGAATCCTTCACGCTCACGAACGACATGTTCGCCGATCTCGTTCCCGGCACGGGCCGCGTGTCGCTGTCGGTCTCGATCTCGACTGCGCTCGACGCAGCCGCGCTGCTCAATACGCTCGACCGCTATCCGTTCGGCTGCTCCGAGCAGATCGCGAGCCGTGCCGTCGCGCTGCTTTACGTCAACGAATTGACCCAGGAGGCGCAGCTCAATCTCGATGGCGCCGTGGACCAGCGCATCCGCGACGGCATCGCCAGCCTGCTGGGGCGGCAGGGCGCCAACGGATCGTTCGGCCTGTGGTCGACCGGCGGCGACGACGTCTGGCTCGACGCCTACGTCACCGATTTCCTGACGCGTGCGCGCGAGCGCAAGTTCGAGGTGCCGGACACCGCGTTCAGACTCGCGCTCGACCGGCTGCGCAACTACGTCGCCACCGCGCCGGAGCCCAAGCGCGACGGCGGCCGTAACCTCGCCTATGCGCTCTACGTCCTGGCGCGCAACGGCGCCGCGCCGATCGGTGACTTGCGCTATCTGGCCGACGAAAAACTCGGCGATCTCGCAACCCCGATCGCCAAGGCGCAGGTTGCCGCGGCCTTGGCGATGCTCGGCGACAAGGGCCGGGCCGAGGTGGTTTACAGCGCGGCGCTCGGCTCCATCCCGCAGCAGCCGTCGCTCGATATCGGCCGGGTCGATTTCGGCTCGGCGCTGCGTGACAGCGCCGCGCGGGTAACGCTGGCGTCGGAGAGCGGCGCGCCGCGCGCCACCATCGACGGCGCGGTGCAGCGGATCGATGCCGCGAGCGGCCTGTCGCCG
>CAZNTY010000106.1:0-3898 GCA_964576085.1 uncultured Undibacter sp.
ATTCCGGCAGCAGGAAATGGAACTGGAATACAAACCCCAGCTCGGATAATCGCGTCGCCGCTCGCTCTTCCTCGCTCATATGCGCCGTGGCACGCCCGCGGATCAGAACCTCACCCGATGTCGGCAAATCGAGAAGGCCGAGCAGGTAAAGCAAGGATGACTTGCCGGAGCCCGAGGGACCGGTGATGGCCACGAACTCGTTTTCAAAGATTCTCAGATTGACATCGCGCACCAAAGTCGTGGGCACAATTCCCGGCAGAATGCGAGTAACCGAGCGCGCCTCGATCAGCGGCACAACAGCGGCCGTACCGGCAGACGCAATCTCCGACGAAACGCTCACGTGGCGCCTCTGATGATCTCGACTGGATGCAGGCGTGCCGCTTTTCTCGCGGGCGCATAGCCGGCGAGCACGGATGAAGCCAGTGCGACGAACCCGGCCATCGCATAATGAAGCGCCGAATAAGAGAGCGGCAGGCGGTTGGTATCGAGAAACGGACTCTTGATCTCGATCGAACCCAGCACGACACATAAAAAGTAACCAAGCGCGAAACCAAGCATTGCGCCAGCTGTGCCGATGATCAACGCCTCGATCACGAAGATCGCCCGCACGGTGATTTCGCTCAGCCCGAGCGATTTCATGATTGCGATGTCGCGCGACTTTTCGTGCGTAATTGTCGAAATAATATTGTAGGTGCCGAAACTCGCCACCAGCAAGATGGCGCCGACCACCGTGTACATAATGATATCGCGAATGATGAAGGTGTTCAGCAGATCTTCATTCTCTTCCTGCCAGGATACGGCCTTGTATCCGACATCTGCTTCAATACGTGCCGCGATCTCCCTGGCCACCATGGGATCGTGAAGACGAAGTCGCATCTCGTTAATCAATCCGGTCTGCTGCGACAGGATCTGGCCGGTCTTGATCAGTGCATAGGCGGTTCGCTCGTCGAAACTTCGCACCCCTGAATGGAACGTGCCGACGACTTGCGCCGTGACGCGCGTGCCCTCGCTGGTCTGGATCGTAATGTTCGAGCCATTTCGCCCTCCGATCTTTGTGGCGAGACTGTCGCCAATCAGGACGGCATTTGTGGCACGATAGAGCGCGGACAGCGTGGCGCCGCCTCGGAGCTGCTGCGGCAGATCGGAAATCGCCGGCTCCCGCCGCGGATCGATGCCGATCACCGTGATGCCATAGTCTTGTCCGGCAAAGCGAATGATGGCCGGTACACGGACCGAAGGGCCAATCGTGCCGGGGAGCCACGCTTCTATCGACGCCATGGTTGCCAAGGGGTTTTTGATGCCAGGGCGCCGGGTCTGCGGTGTCAGGCCATGAATTTCCGCGGCGGCAAAGAAACGCTCGGCCGGCTGAGGCGGCGGTGACCTCCGGTCATCGGAGACTGTGATGTGGGCGATCGTGTTGACGAGCCGCGTCGTGAAGTCCTCCTGCGAACCCTGCATCAGCGAAGCCATCATGATCGAGAAGCCGACGCCGGTGGCGACGCCGGCAACCGCAAAACCGGTCTGGCGGGCACGCGCACGCACGTGGGTCCACGCGATATCGAGCACAAGATTCATGGCGACGACTGAACCCTGACGTAGGCCTTGTCGACCAGGCTCGAGGTCGCGGGCGATGCGACCACATCCTTTTCGGAAACGCCGGAAAGAATCTCGACCGCTCGGGTCCCGCGGATTCCGACCGTCACCTCACGCCTGCGAACCCGATTGCCTTCGACCACGAAGACGGAACTACCCTGAAGCGCATCAGCAGGGACCAGCAACGCCCCGGTCTTCTCGCGCGTGACGATATTGGCCTCGACGCTCATGCCCGGCTTCAGCGGCGTGTCATCCGGCAACGCCACCTTGATCCGGAACGTCTTGGCGGCCACGTCACCCATCGGAGTGATTTCGTTGATCCTGCCCTCAAGCCGCCGGTCCGGAAACGCATCGGTGCGCAGCAATGCCACCTGTCCGACTGCGACGCGCGGGATGTCTTCTTCGTTGACCTCGGCGACGACCTGCAAGGGTTTTGGCACGCCGACCCTGAACAGGACTTGCCCGGCTTCGGCTATTTCGCCGACCTCGCCGTCGCGGCGAAGCACGACGCCATCCATCGGCGACACGATCGTGTAATCGTTGATGCGTTCGAGTTGAACCGAAAGTTGCCCCTGGACCTGTTGCAGGTCCATCGCGGCGCGTTCATAGGCTTGCGTCGTAGCCGCGCCGCGCGCGATCAGTTCGCTGACCCGGCTCATTTCACGCTTGTAGAAATCCTCGCGGGCGCGCAGTTCCTGCAGCTGCGCCTGCACCTCCCGATCATCGAGGCGCGCCAGCATCGTTCCTTGGGTGACGCGCAGGCCTTCGCAGCGGCAGATGTCGATGATGCGGTCGCGCACCAGGCTCGCGACCTTGGCCCAGAGTACGGGCTCGACGCCGCCTGTCGCATAGACGATCTCGACTGCCGTGTCGTGGCGCGGCGCCACCGCGCTAACCAGCGGTATCCTGCGGTACGCCCAGATCACCGCACTGCCGGTAATGAGCAGCAGAACGATCAGACTGGCGAATATCTTACGAAATGGCATGGCCTCGCTCGCGGCGCGGCCCGCGCGGCGAACCGAACGGCGGCGACGCTAGCCGAGCTAACCGCGTCGACGTTTGATTCAGCGCAATCCGCAGCGTCAGGCTATCTGGCGGATCAGGGCCGCGAGCTTATCGAAGATTTCATCGACCTGCGCCTCGGTCACGGTCAGCGGCGGCGTCACCACGAGGGTATCGCCCGCTGTGCGGATCATGATGCCCTGGTCGTGGAACGCCTTCTCCATCGCGTCATAGCCGCGCTTACCAACGGCATCGGGCTTCGAGGCAAGGTCAACCGCCGCGGTCAGACCGACCTGGCGTACGTCGAGCACGTTCGGCAGGCCTTTGAGCGTCATCGCGGCATCGGCCCATTTCGGCTCGAGCTTATTGGCGCGGGCGAACAGGTCCTCATCGCGATAGAGATCGAGCGCGGCCAGCCCAGCGGCGCAGGCGAGCGGATGTGCCGAATAAGTGTAGCCGTGGAACAGCTCGACCGCGTAGTCCGGCCCCTTCATGAAGGCATCATAGATGCCCTTGCGGGCGATCACCCCGCCCATCGGCACGCTGCCGGAGGTGACGCCCTTGGCGAAGCAGATCATGTCGGGCAGGACGCCGTAGCGCTCGGCGGCGAAGGCGTAGCCGAGCCGGCCAAAGCCGGTGATAACCTCGTCGAAGATCAGCAGGATGCCGTACTTGTCGCAGATCTGGCGCAGGCGCTTGAGATAACCCTTCGGCGCCGGCAGCACGCCGGTCGAGCCGGCCATCGGCTCGACGATCACCGCGGCGATGTTGGAGGCGCTGTGCAGCGTGACGATGTTCTCCAGCTCGTCAGCGAGGTGCGCGCCCCACTCCGGCTCGCCCTTCGAGAAGGCCTGATGCTCGCGGTTATAGGTCGAAGGCAGATGATCGACGCCTGCCAGCAGCGAACCGAAGAATTTGCGGTTGTTGACCATGCCGCCGACCGAAATGCCGCCGAAGCCGACGCCGTGATAGCCGCGCTCGCGGCCGATCAGGCGTGTGCGCTGGCCCTCGCCTTTCACGTTCCAGTAGGCGAGCGCGATCTTGAGCGCGGTGTCGGTTGCTTCCGAGCCGGAGTTGCAGAAGAACACATGGTCGAGGTCGCCCGGCGCAAGCGCGGCGACGCGCGAGGCCAGTTCGAACGCCTTGGGGTGGCCGTATTGGAACGTCGGCGAGAAATCGAGCTCGGCCGCCTGTGCCTGGATCGCCTGCACGATGGGATCACGGTTGTGGCCGGCGTTGGTGCACCACAGGCCGGCAGCGCCGTCGAGCACCGCGCGGCCTTCCGGCGTAAAGTAATGCATGT
>CAZNTY010000107.1:0-3853 GCA_964576085.1 uncultured Undibacter sp.
AAGCAGAAATACGGCCACAAGATTTCCTGGGCGGACCTGATGGTCCTCGCCGGTAACGTCGCGCTCGAGTCGATGGGCTTCAAGACCTTCGGCTTCGCCGGCGGCCGCGTCGATGTCTGGGAGCCGGAAGAGCTCTACTGGGGTCCCGAAGGGACGTGGCTCGGCGACGAACGCTACAGCGGCGAGCGCCAGCTCGCGGAGCCGCTCGGCGCCGTGCAGATGGGCCTTATCTATGTCAACCCGGAAGGACCGAACGGCAATCCGGACCCGGTCGCGGCTGCCAAGGACATTCGCGAGACGTTCTTCCGCATGGCGATGAATGACGAGGAAACCGTCGCGCTGATCGCCGGCGGTCACACCTTCGGCAAGACCCATGGCGCCGGCGACCCGTCGCTGATCGGGCCGGAACCGGAAGCCGCCGCGATCGAGGATCAGGGCCTCGGCTGGAAGAGCAAATTCCGCACCGGCATCGGGTGTGACGCGATCACCGGCGGCCCCGAGGTCACCTGGACCACGACGCCGACCAGATGGAGCAACAATTTCTTCTGGAACCTGTTCGGCTACGAGTGGGAGCTGGAAAAGAGCCCGGCCGGGGCGAAGCAGTGGCGCGCCAAAAACGCAGGAGCCACCATCCCGGATGCCTTCGATCCGTCGAAGAAGCATGTCCCGACCATGCTGACCACCGATCTCTCGCTGCGGTTCGATCCGATCTACGAAAAGATTTCGCGCCGCTTCATGGAGAACCCGGACCAGTTCGCGGATGCCTTTGCCCGGGCCTGGTTCAAGCTCACCCATCGCGACATGGGCCCGCGCGCACGTTATCTCGGCCCACTGGTGCCGAAGGAAGTGCTGATCTGGCAGGACCCGATCCCGGAGGTGAATCATCCGCTGATCGACGACAAGGACGTTTCCGACCTCAAGGCGAAGATCCTCGCCTCCGGCCTCACCGTGCCACAACTGGTCTCGACCGCCTGGGCCTCAGCCTCGACCTTCCGCGGCTCCGACAAGCGCGGCGGCGCCAACGGCGCGCGCATCCGCCTCGCACCGCAGAAGGACTGGGAGGTGAACGAACCGGCTCAGTTGAAGACCGTCCTCGAAAAGCTCGAAGCGATCCAGAAGGATTTCAACACTTCGGCCCCCGGCGGCAAGAAAGTATCGCTCGCCGATCTGATCGTGCTTGCCGGCGGCGCTGCGGTTGAGAAAGCCGCCAAGGATGCCGGCCTTGACGTGAAGGTGCCCTTCACGCCGGGCCGCATGGACGCGTCGCAGGAAGAGACCGACGTGCCCTCCTTCGCTCCGCTTGAGCCGAGCGCCGACGGCTTCCGCAATTATATCAACGGCAAGAAAGTGCAGTTCATGATGCCCGAGGAGGCATTGGTGGACCGGGCGCAGTTGCTGAGGCTGACGGGACCGGAGATGACGGCGCTCGTCGGCGGCCTGCGCGTTCTCGGCGCGAATGCCGGCGGATCGAAGCACGGCGTCTTCACCAGGACGCCGGGCACGCTGACGAACGACTTCTTCGTCAACCTGCTCGACATGGGGACGGAGTGGCAGCCACCGAACGCGGACGGCGTTTACGAAGGTCGTGATCGCAAGACCAAGGCGCCCAGGTGGACCGCGACCCGCGTCGATCTGATCTTCGGCTCGCACTCGCAGCTTCGCGCTTTCGCGGAAGTCTATGCCTGCGCGGATTCGAAGGAGAAGTTCGCCAAGGACTTCGTTGCGGCCTGGACCAAGGTGATGAACGCTGACCGGTTCGACGTCGCGCGGCAGCCGATGCGGGATGCGGCGTAGTCTCGTTTTACCCTCCCCTGCAGGGGGAGGTCGGCGAGCATTGAGCAAAGCGAGATGCGAACCGGGGTGGGGTGACGTCTGGGCACTCATCCCACCCCGCCTGACTTTGCCTCGCTCGTCAGGCAACCTTCCCCTGCAGGGGAGGGTGAGCAAAATCGCCTGACGGTGGCTACTGCGCGGCGTCCTTGGCCGGCGTCTCGTTCGCTTCGCTGCGCAGTGCGTCCGGCTGCGGCATCGCGATGATATTGTAGCCGCAGTCGACGAAATGGATTTCGCCGGTCACGCCCCCCGACATTTCGGAGAGCAGATAGACCGCCGAGCCGCCGAGCTCGTCGAGCGTAACGCCGCGGCCGAGCGGCGAGTGCTGCTGCTGGAACGCGAACATGAACCGCGCGTCATTGATACCGGCGCCCGCCAGCGTGCGGATTGGCCCGGCCGAGATGGCGTTGACGCGGATGTTGCGGCGGCCGAAATCGACCGCGAGATAGCGCACCGACGCCTCCAGCGCCGCCTTGGCGACACCCATCACATTGTAGTTCGGCATGGCCCGCTCGCCGCCGTTGTAAGTGAGCGTAACCATGGAGCCGCCCGGCTGCATCAGCGCCGCGGCACGCTTGGCAACTTCGGTGAACGAGAAGCACGAGATCACCATCGTGCGGATGAAATTCTCGCGCGTGGTGTCGGCGTAACGGCCCTTGAGCTCGTTCTTGTCGGAAAAGCCGATGGCGTGCACCAGGAAATCGAGCGCACCCCACTGCTTGCCGATCTCGCTGAACACCGCATCGACCGTGGCGATATTCTCGACGTCGCAGGGCAGCACCATGTCGGCGCCGACCGAGGTCGCGAGCGGGCGCACGCGCTTTTCCAGCGCCTCGCCCTGGTAGGTGAAAGCGAGCTTGGCGCCCTGTCCGTGCACCGCGCGGGCGATTCCCCAGGCGATCGAGTGATCGTTGGCCACCCCCATGATGAGGCCGCGCTTGCCTTGCATTAGTCCCGGCATCAGGCATCTACCCGTTTGAAGACGATCGAAGCGTTCGTGCCCCCGAAGCCGAACGAGTTTGACAGCACGCAATTCAATGACACGTTATCGCGTCGTTCGCGCACGATGTTCATGTCAGCCATCGCCGGATCGAGGTTGTCGATGTTGGCGCTCTCGCAGATGAAACCGTTCTGCATCATCAGCAGCGAGTAGATCGCCTCCTGCGCGCCGGCCGCGCCGAGCGAATGGCCGGTCAGCGACTTGGTCGCGGAGATCGGCGGGCACTTGTCGCCGAACACCTCGCGGATCGCCTCGATCTCCTTGAGATCGCCGATGGGCGTCGAGGTGGCATGCGGATTGATGTAGTCGACCGGCAGCTTCACGCCGGCCAGCGCCATGCGCATGCAGCGCACCGCGCCCTCGCCCGACGGCGCCACCATGTCGTAGCCGTCCGATGTCGCGCCATAGCCGGCGACCTCGCCGTAGATCTTGGCGCCGCGCGCCCTGGCGTGCTCGAGCTCCTCCAGCACCAGGACGCCGGCACCGCCGGCGATCACGAAGCCGTCGCGGTCGACGTCATAGGCACGCGAGGCTTTCTCCGGCGTCGCGTTGAATTTCGACGACATTGCGCCCATCGCGTCGAACAGTACCGACAACGTCCAGTCCAGCTCCTCGCAGCCGCCGGCGAAGATCATGTCCTGCTTGCCCATCTGGATGATCTCGGTGGCATTGCCGATGCAATGGTTCGAGGTCGCGCAAGCCGACGAGATCGAATAGTTGACGCCCTTGATCTTGAACCAGGTGGCGAGCGTCGCCGACGCGGTCGACGACATCGCCTTCGGCACGGCGAACGGCCCGACCCGCTTCGGCCCCTTGGTGCGCGCGATATCGGCAGCCTCGACCACCGCGCGGGTCGAAGGGCCGCCCGAGCCCATGATGATGCCGGTGCGCTCGTTGGAGATGTCGGACGGTTCGACACCGGAATCGCGGATCGCCTGCTCCATGGCGACGTGGTTCCACGCCGAACCGCGGCCGAGGAACCGCATGGCGCGGCGGTCCACCATCTGTGACGGATCGAGG
>CAZNTY010000108.1:0-7765 GCA_964576085.1 uncultured Undibacter sp.
GGCGCCCGACGGCGGCACGACCTTGTTGGCGGCGAGGAAGTCACGGATGTCCGCAGCGGCCACGAGCCGCACCGGCGGCGCGGCCGGCTCTGCGCTGGCGAGCGGCGCGTTGCGCATCTGCATGATGCCGAGCACACGGCCCTGCGGATCGAGCGCGGCGGCGCCGGACAGGCCGGCGACCGGCATCGGCTCGCGCAGCCGGAGCGCGTTGCCGTCGGTGAGCTCCGCCTTGATCTCGGTGCGGCGGTCGCCGCCGTCCTGGGTCTGCGGATCGGGAATCCCGATGAGAGTCAGTTCGCGCGGCACGGCGCCCTCGGGCGCGAGACCGGCCGAGACGACCTCGCGCTTACCATAGACGCGCAGCAGCGCCAGCCCGTGCCGATGATCGAGCGCCATGCGCTCGGCCACGCCGAGACCGGGAATCTTGATGACGTCGCAGTCGTCGGCGAAACGGCGATCGGTGATGATGTGGCCCTGCGCGCTCACGATCACGCCGGTGCCGTAGGCGACCGGCTGCGACAGGCTGGCGATCGGGGCCGCGCCGTCCGGGAACGGCGCGAAGGCGCCGGCCATCGCCGGCAATACCGGCAGCATGATGCCGGCCATCGCCTGGTCGTAAAGCAACGTGTAACCGCGCAGTTCGCCCTCCTTGATCTGCGCGCGCACGGCGAACTGCTTGAGACCCTGCAGTCCGCTGAGCACGAAACCGTCGTCGCGCGACGCGCTCGATTCGATCTTGCGGGCGGACTCGGACTTCTGGCGCTCGAACAGCGTGGCGAGGCTTTCGCTGGTCTTGATGCGGAAGGTCTCGAGCTGGAATTCGCCGTGCCGGGACGACCAGCGCGTGCCATTGGCCGCGCGCGAGGTCTCCGGCATGAGCTTGCCGGGAATGCCGAGCCGAATGCCTGTCACCGGGTCGACCACCACGGACCAGCCGAACGCGGCGACAAGCGGGGTCTCGGATTTCATCTCAGCGGGCGCCGCTGCTGCGGCGGGCTTAGGGGCAGGTGTTGGAGTCACCGCGGCGGGCGCAGGGTGGACCTTGAGCGTGGCCTTTGGCGCAGTCTTCAGCGATGCTTTGGGCTTGGCCGTCTCCGGAGCATCGGGCGCGGGATAGGCCGGCTCTGCAGCGACGTCGCGCGCCTGCGCGTGAACAACGCCAAGCGACAGGCCGAGCATTGCCAAAGCAAGCACGAGACGCATGATGAACAACCGGACGAGGCAGCGCCCATGACCATAAACGCCGCCGCCATGCTGGTCAAAAGCCCCGCGCGCCCATAGGTTTGAGACCATGCTGAGCGCCGACGAACTCGAACGCTATGCCCGTCACATCGTCCTGCGGGAGATCGGCGGCCCCGGCCAGAACAAGCTGAAACAGGCGCGCGTTCTCGTCGTCGGGGCGGGCGGGCTCGGCGCGCCGCTGCTGCTCTACCTCGCGGCGGCCGGCGTCGGCGCCATCGGCATCATCGACGATGACCGCGTGTCGCTGTCGAACCTGCAGCGGCAGGTGATGTTCCGGACCGCTGACATCGGCCGACCAAAGGCGGAGGTGGCCGCTGCAACGCTTGCGGCGCTCAATCCGAGCATCGAGATTACGCCTTACATCGGTCGTCTCTCCGCCGATAACGCGCTTGATCTGATGGCCCGGCACGACCTGGTCTGCGATGGCAGCGATAATTTCGCGACCCGCTATCTCGTCTCCGACGCCTGCTACCTCGCGCGCAAGCCGCTCATCACCGCCGCGCTCGGCACCTTCGACGGCACGCTCACGACCATTCGCGCCCATGAGAAAGGGGCTGACGGCCGTCCGAACCCGACCTATCGCTGCCTGTTCCCGGAGCCGCCGCCGCCCGGCACGATCCCGGCCTGTGCCGAGGCCGGCATCCTCGGCGCGCTGCCCGGCGTGCTCGGCTCGCTGATGGCGCTCGAGGCCGTGCGCCAGATCGTCGGCTTCGGGGAGGGTCTGGTCGGCAGGTTATTGATGGTCGACGCGCGCGACATGCGGTTCGAGACCACGCGCTATGCCTGGGACGAGAACAATCCGCTGAGCGGCAGGAATCCGACGATCAGGGATTTAGCGGTCCATCGCGGCTAGAGTGGTGGCGACTCCAGAAGAAACAGAAACGCCTAGAGCATGCTCGGCAGCACGCGGTCCGGCGGACGGTGGCCGTCCATCCAGGTGCGGATATTGATGATGACCTTCTCGCCCATGTCGACGCGGCCTTCGAGTGTGGCCGAGCCCATATGCGGCAGCAGCACGACCTTGCCGGCGCGCGCGAGCTTGAGCAGCTTCGGATTCACCGCGGGCTCGCGCTCGAACACGTCGAGACCTGCGCCCGCAATGTCGCCGGCCTCGATCAGCCGCGCCAGCGCATTCTCGTCGATCACTTCGCCGCGCGCCGTGTTGACGATGAAGGCGTCCGGCCGCAGCAGCTTGAGGCGGCGCGCCGACAGCAGGTGATAGGTCGCCGGGGTGTGCGGGCAGTTGACCGAGACGATGTCCATCCTCGCCAGCATCTGGTCGAGGCTTTCCCAATAGGTGGCGTTGAGCTCCTCCTCGATCTTGCGGGCGAGCTTGCGGCGATTGTGATAGTGGATCTGCAGGCCGAAGGCGCGGGCGCGCCGCGCCACCGCCTGGCCGATCCGGCCCATGCCGATGATGCCGAGCCGCTTGCCCCAGATGCGCTTGCCGAGCATCCAGGTCGGCGCCCAGCCGCCCCAGTCCTTGTCGCCGGTGAGTACGGTCGAGCCTTCGGCGAGGCGCCGCGGCACCGCGAGGATCAGCGCCATTGTCATGTCGGCGGTGTCCTCGGTGAGGACGCCCGGCGTATTGGTGATGGTGATGCCGCGCTGATTGGCGGTGGCGACGTCGATATTGTCGACACCATTGCCGAACTGCGCGATCAGCTTGAGTTGCTCGCCGGACTTGGAGAGCAGCGACGAGTCGATCCGGTCGGTCACGGTCGGCACCAGCACGTCCGCCACTTTCATCGCCTCGGCCAGCTGCGCCTGGGTCATCGGCTTGTCGTCGGCGTTGAACCGCGCGTCGAACAGCTCGCGCATGCGGAGTTCCACGCTGTCGGGCAGTTTGCGCGTGACAATGACCAGCGGCTTTTTCGCTTTCGGCATGGGTCTAGCGACGCGTCGGAGGCATCTGGCCGCCCATTCAGCCCTCCTTAACCGAACTCACCCAAACTGCGGCAACGGGGCTTCGGGGTCAATTCAGCGTTCTTCCTATCAGATGGCGGTGACAAGACAAAGCATCGGGGCGCATTGCGGCCTTCTGCTGGCAGCCGTGATTTTGACAATCATGCTGCATCTCGGTGGCGCCGCGGCAGCCGACGGCGAGAATGCCGGCACCGTCACCGGCCTGCCGGTGCCGCGCTTCGTCAGCCTCAAGTCGGAGCGAGTCAACGTGCGCGGCGGCCCGAACAAGGACCAGGACGTGCGCTGGGTTTATACCCGCGCCGGCATGCCGGTCGAGATCACCGCCGAATTCGAGAACTGGCGCCGTATTCGCGACTGGGAAGGTTCCGAGGGCTGGGTCTATCACTCGCTGCTCTCCGGCAAGCGCACGGCGGTCATCATGCCGAAGACGAAGGATGAGTTGGTGCCGCTCTATGAAGCCGCCGACATCGAGTCGACGGTGGTGGCCAGGCTGCAGTCGGGCGTGCTGGCGACGCTGAAGTCCTGCAACGGAACCTGGTGCCGGATCGCCGGCAAGAATTTCGAAGGCTGGGTCCGCCAGGAGCGCGTCTGGGGCGCCTATCCGAACGAGAAGGTGGAATAGCCTTCCATCAATGGCGGCCGTCGGGCCGCCCCATGTCATCGTTCACATGCAGCGGAACACCTGATCCTACCCGGGCAGTTTCCTGTCCAGCACCGTGCGGATTTTCGTGACCAGTTGGTCGGCAGTGATCGGCTTCTGCAACAGGTCAACGCCGGAATCGAGTCGCCCCTGGTGCACGATGGCATTGCGTGAATAGCCGGTCATGAAAATGACCTTCAGGTCCGGCCGCAGCGCCTTCGCTTCCTCGGCAAGGCGGCGGCCGCTCATGCCGGGCATGACCACATCGGTCAGCAGCAGATCGATTTCATCGCCATGCGTGCGCAAGGCTTCCAGGGCCTTTTCGGCGTCGGCCGCCTCGATGACGCGATAGTGAGCGCCGTGCAGCGTCTCCAAGAGATAGGACCGCACGTCATCGTCGTCCTCGACCAACAGGATGCACTCGCCGGAGGCGCTCGCCGCGGCGATCGTAGGCGGCGCGTCTTCTTCCGGCATGCCGGCGAGCAGCCGCGGCAGGTAGATCTTGACGGTCGTGCCATCGCCGACCTCGCTGTAGATTTTCACGTGGCCGCCGGTCTGCTTCACGAACCCGTAGACCTGGCTGAGGCCGAGGCCGGTGCCCTGGCCGGCGTCCTTCGTCGTGAAGAACGGCTCGAATGCGCGCGCCATGACGTCGGCCGGCATGCCGCTGCCGTTGTCGGTGACGGCGATCGACACGTATTGTCCGGGCTGCACGTCGGTGTTCTGGCGGCAATACTCCTCGTCGAGATACGAGTTGGATGCCTCGATCGTGAGCTTGCCGCCGTTGGGCATGGCGTCGCGGGCATTGACGGCCAGGTTGACGATGGCCGTCTCCAGCTCGGTCGCGTCGGCCTCGACCGGCCATAGGCCGGCGGCGCCGACCACTTCGACCGCGACCGACTCGCCGAGGCCGCCGCGCAGCAGGTCAGGCAGGTTGATAAGGACCTTGTTGAGATTGATGGCCTTGGGATTGAGCGGCTGCTGGCGCGAGAAGGCAAGCAGGCGCCGCGTCAGCGTCGCAGCGCGCTGCGCGCCCTGCATCGCGCGCGAGATGGCCTGGCCGACGCGGTCTTGGCCCGCGCCCGAGAGAGCGGCAATCTGACGGGCGGCGGATTCGAGATTGCCGATGATGATCGTGAGCAGGTTGTTGAAATCGTGGGCGACGCCTCCGGTCAGCTGGCCGATGGCCTCAAGCCGCTGTGCCTGGCGCAACGAGGCCTCGGCCTGCTCGCGCAGACGCATCTCGGTGTCCAGCCGTTTGGCGCCGTGGAGCACCAGCATCAAGGTCGCGAACAGAAAGGCCGAGCCCGGCAGGCCGATGGCGATGTACGGAAACATTTCCGTCAGCCATTCGCGGTCGATCGCGTCGGTCGTGATGCCGGCGCTGACGTAGATCGGTGCCGACGCCAGGCGACGCACCGCGAACAGACGCCTGATGCCGTCGATCGCGGATGCCGTGCGGTAGAAGCCGCCTTGTGGATTTGCCGCGATCGTCCTGCGGAAGGCAGTGGAGGGATCGAGCGGAGGCGGCGGTATCGTCTCCGGCACCGGATAGCGGACGAGGAAGGTGCCGTCCTCACGTATCAGCGCATATTGCAGGCCTTCGCCGTACACCAGCCGCGTGTAGAACGCATAAAATTCGCTCGGCAGCACGGAGATTTCGAGCACCCCGGCGAATGCGCCGTCTCTGGTGACGCGCCGGCTGATCGTGAAGAAGGGCCGGCCGCCGAATGTCGAATTGTGCAGCTCTCCGAAATAGGTGCCGACGTCATTTTTGACGTGCGCGAGGAAGTAATCCTGATTGCTGAAATCTCGTTCGCGCGGCGCCGGAAAGGCCGACGAGGTCACGACCGCGTGCCCGTTCTTGTCGAAAAGCCAGATCGACTGGATTTCCGAAGCGGCGCGGATGCGCTTCAGGAACAAGTCGTGGAAATATCGCTCGCGCTCTTCGAACGGGGAAGACTGCAGGTCTTCGGTGAGGTCATCGAGGATCAGGTTGACGAGCTGGAACGACTTGTTGGCGTGCTCCTCCTCGACGTCCAGCGAGCGAACGATGCGTTCTTCGGCGAGGGCCTGGACCTTCCTGTAATTGCCGATGCCGGCCCAGACGAGGAGCACCGCTGGCACCAAAATCGAAGCGGCGGCGGCAATGCGAATAAGCCGCAGACCCGATCCGCTCGCAGAATTCTCCGCCATATTCGCCGGGAGAAACGTGGTCCAACAGCGCTCGGGACCAAGCTACACGATCAAAGCTGCCGGAGGCCAGTCGCCGATGCGGCGTCACCGCCCGGCGGGATCAAGAAACCAGCTGTTAACGCTGGTGTCGGATGCGGTTATTTGCCGGTTTTGCGGCGCAGCCGCACCACCACGTCGATGCGGGCGATCTCATAGCCTTCGGGCGCGGTCGGCGTCTTGCCCATGACCACGTCGGCATTCGGAATGTCGAGAATGGTGTCGGCGTCTTCCAGGAAGAAGTGATGGTGCTCCGACACGTTGGTGTCGAAATAGGCCTTCGAGCCGTCGACGCCGATCTGGCGGAGCAGGCCGGCCTCGGTGAACTGGTGCAGCGTGTTGTAGATGGTCGCGAGCGAAACCGGAACTTTGGCGCGGCTCGCCTCCTCGTAGAGCATCTCGGCGGACAGGTGCCGGTCACCCTTGCCGAACAGCAGCCAGCCGAGCGCCATGCGCTGACGGGTCGGCCGCAGGCCGACCGAGCGCAGCATGGTCTTGACATCGTGCCAGGGACAGCCGGTCAGCTCGCCCCGCTGCATTGCGTAGGCTTCGTTCTTGACCTCGGTCCGCCCGACCACCATCGTCCGAATTTGGTTCATTAGAAACGCTCAAAAGACCATTATACTGAACATCTTAGGCAAGGACGCACGTGCAGAACATATACGCCTTTGCGAACGAGATGCAACTGGCAGGAATCAGGGCCGGATGCAGGCCATTTTGCCGGAAACCAATGGTCGATCGAGGTCTTGAACCTGTCTATGCCGGCTTCAGACCCTATGTTAGGAATTTCAGATGGCCATACAGTCAGTCGCTCAGCGTGGAGAAAGTTTGCCGATGGAGACGCGGCGCAGCAGCTTTGAATACGAGGACCTGCTCGCCTGCGGACGCGGCGAAATGTTCGGCCCCGGCAATGCGCAGCTGCCGCTGCCGCCGATGCTGATGTTCGACCGCATCTCGGAAATTTCCGAGCAGGGTGGCGAGCACGGCAAGGGTGTGGTGCGCGCCGAGCTCGACCTGAAGTCCGATCTCTGGTTCTTCCTCTGCCACTTCAAGGGCGACCCGGTGATGCCGGGGTGCCTCGGGCTTGATGCGCTCTGGCAACTGCTCGGCTTCTTTCTCGGCTGGCTCGGCTCGGAAGGGCGCGGCCGCGCGCTCGGGCTCGGCGAGCTCAAGTTCTCCGGCCAGGTGCTGCCGACCATGAAGAAGGTGATCTACGGACTCGACATCAAGCGGGTCATGCGCTCCAAGCTGGTGCTCGGCATTGCCGACGGCTGGCTTTCGGCTGACGGCAACGTCATCTACAAGGCGATCGACCTCAAGGTCGGCCTGTTCCGTCAGGACCAGATGGCGCAGCCGAGCGGCGCCTGACGTCCGGCGCGAGGCATAGGGAAGGCATGAGACGCGTTGTCGTGACCGGGATGGGCGTCGTTTCGTCCATCGGCAACAACACCCAGGAAGTTCTGGCCAGCCTGCGCGAGGCGAAGTCCGGCATTTCGCGTTCGGAGCAATTCGCGCAACACGGCTTCAAGTGCCAGGTGCATGGCGCGCCGACGCTCGATCCATCAGGCTCGGTGGACCGCCGCGCGATGCGCTTCGGGCTGCCCTTCTCACGGGTGACGTCGGCAGCCGCAACGATGGTCGAGGTCGAGGGACCGCCGGAGCCCATCACGATGCCGGTACGCTCGTTCGAGATGTCACTTTGCTCGACGCCGCTATCGCGGATCG
>CAZNTY010000109.1:0-5519 GCA_964576085.1 uncultured Undibacter sp.
GATCACGCGCCGGCCGGATCGCGTCAATTCGCTGACCCAGCCGGGATAGACCCAGTTGATCTGCGCGTTCGAGGCGAAACCGTGGACGAGAACGATAGGGGGATGGGACGCGCCGTCGCCCTGGTCGAGATAATGGATCTCGACGTTGTCATGCGTGAAACGTGGCATGCGAGAGTTCTAACCACGCATCGTCAGCTCTGCAAAGCCTGCCAGCGCGCCAGCCGACGCCGCTTGCCGCGGTCGATCAGGCGTTGCGTGACGCGTTCGGTCATGCTCTTGAGCGAGGTGACGAGGCCGAGCAGCGTCAGCAGCGCGCCGAGGATCCAGGCGCCGAGATCGAACGCCGCGACGGTGAGCATGATGGCGCCGCGGCCGGCGATTTTCAGGATCGCGCGGGTCCTGCCGCCGGCAGCTTCGGCAAGCCGCGCGAGCCGCGAGACCTCGCGCGGGCTTTCCGCGATTTTGAGGCCGTCGAGCGCGGCCTGCGTGCCGGCCTTGCTGCCGACACGCCCGACATCGCGCGCGAGCCGCAGCAGGCCGCCGGCGCGCTCGACCTTGACCGCCTCGCGCGCGGTGCGGATCGCCAGCGCCGGCTCGCTGACCGAGAGGCCGGTGATCGCGGTGCGCAGCTTCGGCCAGTCGACCACCGTGCGCAGGCTGCGGCCGATGGTGGCGGCGAGGTCGGCCGACAGCCGGCCGGTCTTGCGCGCCAGCTTCGCCAGCGAGACGCCGATCCGGGCCGGCGCGGCGATGCCGCCGGTGGCGTAGGTCGCCGCCGTGATGGCGAGGCCGACGCAGGCGAGCCCGAGCACCAGCTCGTCCGGCTCCTCGCCGCTCACCCATCGTGCACCCTCGCGGGCCGCGTCGCGAATGTCGCCGAGAACGAAGAAATCGCCGGCGACAACGCCCGTCAGGCTCGTCACGTCGTGCGGGACTCCGGTGATGAGGCCTTCCGCGAAGCTCTCGACCGCCTGCCGCGTCGAATTCGCCTTGGCCACAGCGGCATCGACTTTTTCCAATTGTGCGGAATCAAGCGCGATTCCGCGCGATTTCGCCAGCTCGACGAAGCTCTGCGCTAGGTCGGCATCGTCGGCCGCGAGCGCCGCGTCGATCTCCCGCGACGCCACGCCGGCATTGAATTTCTGATCCAATTCGCGATCGGCGATCCGTACCGGGTCGTCCTCGATGGCCAGCAGGTGTTGCGCCTCGAGGCCGCGCGGCACGGCATAGCCGGCGCCCGCCGCCAGCAACGCGCAGGCGAGCAGCGCCGGCGCCAGCCGCGCCCGGCGCTCGCGGCCGGCGGGCCGCGGCTCGATCGGATTGGCAGGAGGCAATGTCGTCAGCACCGGGTTTTCCGCTGCATAAGTTTCGGCCTTCACGGCAACGCGACAGGCGAGCCGGCCGATCCGGCACGACCGCGCACAGGGTTTACGATTCGTGCCGCCCTCGCCACTTGCTCTTTAAGGTCCGGCCGCTAAGGTGCCGCCGCAATCACCGGACAGTGCGGCAAATTGCGCCAGCGCAGGAAGATTAAAGTCATGGCGGACCACGTCGTTCCCCATTTTCACAATGAGCCGGGCGTCCCGGTGATCGAGATCGGCGCCAGGGAATTCATGTGCGTCGGCGCTCCGCCGCCGAACGACCATCCGCACGTCTTCCTCGACATGGGCAACGACAACGAGATCGTCTGCTCCTATTGCTCGACGCTCTACCGCTTCAACCCGTCGCTCAAGCCCCACGCCGCACGTCCGAAAGAGTGCGTGCTGCCCCTCACGGCCGCCTGATCGCGGGCGGAGACGGCCTTGGCCGCCACCCGCAACGTTCTCATCGCCGGCGCCGGCATCGGCGGGCTGACCGCGGCGCTCGCGCTCACCCGCGCCGGACTGCGCGCGACCGTGCTCGAGCAGGCGCCGCAGATCGAGGAGGTCGGCGCCGGCATCCAGCTCACCCCGAACGCGACGCGCGTGCTGATCGCGCTCGGCCTTGCCGACGACCTCAAGCGCACGCTGGTCGAGCCTGAGGCGATCCGCGTGATGTCGGGCCCGTCGGCGCGCGAGATCGTACGGATTCCGCTCGGCGGCACCGTCGAGAAGCGTTACGGCGCTCCGTACTGGGTGATCCACCGCGGCGATCTTCAACTGGCGCTGGCCAACGCCGCACGCACGACGCAGGACATCTCGCTGCGGCTCGGCAGCCGCGTGGAGGACTTCGCCAGCCACCGCAACGGCGTCAGCGTGCTGGCGCGCTCGGCCGGACAGATCACCGAGGAGCAGGGCATCGCGCTGATCGGCGCCGACGGCGTGTGGTCGGCGGTGCGCGAGCGGCTGCGCCGCCAGCACGCGCCGAAATTCCGCCACCGCACCGCCTGGCGCGCGCTCGTTCCCGCGAGCGAGCTCGCGCCACCGTGGCAGGAGCCGCTGGTGCATCTGTGGCTCGGAATGGACTCGCACCTCGTGCACTACCCGGTCAAGGGCGGCGCGCTGGTCAACATCGTCGCGATCGTCGACGACGAATGGAGCGAGCCGGGCTGGAGCGCGATGGGGGAGCCGGCCGAGGTGCTCCGCCGTTTCGCGCGCTGGTCATGGGCGGAGGCCGCGCGCGCCATCGTCGCGACGCCGCAACGCTGGCAGAAGTGGGCACTGTTCGAGCGCGGCAAGCCGGCGGCCGGCAGCGGCACCGTCGGCCTTCTCGGGGACGCCGCCCACCCGATGCTGCCGTTTTTGGCGCAAGGCGGCGCGATGGCGATCGAGGATGCCGCGGTGCTGGCCGCGACGCTGTCGCAAAACATCGATAATCCGGCAAAAGCGCTGCGCGCCTACGAGCGCGCACGGCGCGGCCGCACCGCGAAAGTGCAGAAGCTCGCCCGCCGTCAGGGCCGCATCTATGGGCTGACCGGCCCAGAGGCTTTCGTCCGCAATGTCGTCATGAGACAGATGGGCGGCGCAAAACTTCTTGCCCGTCACGACTGGCTGTTCGGATGGACGCCGCCGGCTTTCGACTTTGCCGATCGCCATGTTACGCAGATCGGCGGAGAGGAAGCGGAGGGTCCATAAAATGTTTCCAACCACCGTGGCAGGCAGCCTGCCGAAACCGTCATGGCTTGCCGAAACCGACAAGCTGTGGCCGGCATGGCGGTTGAGCGGCGCCGACCTCGCGGCCGGCAAGCTCGACGCCACGCTGCTCGCGATCAAGCAGCAGGAGGACGCCGGCATCGACATCGTCAGCGACGGCGAACAGTCGCGGCAACATTTCGTGCACGGCTTCCTCGAATTCGTCGAGGGCATCGACTTCGGCCACAAGGTCGAGATGGGAATCCGCGGCGACCGCTACAAAGCAATGGTGCCGACGGTGACGGGCCCGCTGCGACTGAAGGGTCGCGTGCACCAGGCCGAGGCGCGGCACGCCCGCGCGCATACCAAGAAGAAGCTGAAATTCACGATGCCCGGCGCGATGACGATCGCCGACACGATCGCCGACCGGTTCTACGGCGACAAGGTCAAGATGGCGATGGCCTTCGCCGGCCTGCTCAACGAGGAGGCGCGCGCGCTGGAAGCGGACGGCGTCGACGTGATCCAGTTCGACGAGCCGGCCTTCAACGTGTTCATGGACGAGGTCGCGACCTGGGGGGTCGATGCCCTGCACCGCGCGATCGACGGCCTCAACTGCACCACCGCCGTGCACATCTGCTACGGCTACGGCATCAAGGCCAACATCGACTGGAAGAACTCGCTCGGCGAGGAGTGGCGGCAGTACGAGAAGTTCTTTCCGGCGCTGGCCAAGAGCCGGATCAGGCAGGTTTCGCTCGAATGCATCCACTCGCATGTGCCGATGCAGTTGATCGGCCTGCTCCAGGGCAAGGACATCCTGGTCGGCGCGATCGACGTCGCCAACGACAAGGTCGAGACGCCGGAGGAGGTCGCCGCGGTGATCGGCGAGGCGATGAATTACGCCGCCAAGGAGCGCATCATCCCCTGCACCAACTGCGGCATGGCGCCGATGCGGCGCGACATTGCCTATGCCAAGCTCAAGGCGCTGGGCGACGGCGCGGCGCTGGCGCGGGCGAAATTCAGCTAGGACAGCTCCGTCGATTTCTTTGCGATTTGCTTGTTATCGCGACGGCCATCGCTATAACGGCAAGGGGGCGAATTGGAATTGGGGGGACTTCAATGAATCGTGTCGTTCGCGCGGCGCTCGCAGCTTTCGTCGCCGTTGCCTTTGTTTCCGCGTCACAGGCCAAGCCGGTGATCTCCGGCTCGAAGTACATGGAAAGCGTCTATCACGACTGCGATCCGGCAAATAACAACACGTCGGGTTGCGAGTTGAAGTTCACGCGCATACCGAAGGGTCAAGTCCTCACTATTCAAAATGTGAACTGCTCGATGACCACGGCGACGGGCACGCTTTACATCAACAATATTGTCCTCAAGGTGGGGGCGCAAAACACGCAAGTGGCCTTGCCGTCGACGGCCACCTACTCCAGCAGCGGGCTGTACTACGCCGTTAACCAGCAGGTTTTCGCCTTTTCCACCGGCCTCGCGATCCCGACAATCGAGACGAGTTGGTCCGATACCGTCAATGGCGACATGACGTGCACGATCGCCGGCACGATCGAAACGGTGCAATAACCGATCTAACCGGACAGACGACGCCGCCTCCGCGCGGCGGCGCCGTCTGTCGCCGAACTCGCGCGGTGCTATAAGCACCGACGCGGCGCCGGAGTGCGGGCGCCTTCGAGCAACGGCAGACTATCCATGAACCGCCGAGAGACCACGACTCTCCCCTCCCCCTATTTCCGCGAGGAGCACGAGGCGCTGCGCGCGCAGTTGCGCCGCTTCGTCGAGACCGAGATCAAGCCGCACGGGCTGGCGTGGGAGCAGCAGGGCCATGTGCCGCGCGAGGTGCTGCGCCGCATGGGCGAGCTTGGCTTCCTCGGCATCCGCTACCCGGCCGACTACGGCGGCTCGGAGATGGACACGCTCGGCTCGGTGGTGCTCGCCGAGGAGCTTGGCCGCTCGACCTTCAGCGGTGTCGCGATCACCGTGCTGGTGCATACCGACATGGCGTCGGTGCATCTCGCCAATGCCGGCAGCGCCGAGCAGAAGGCGAGATGGATGCCGGAGATCATCGCCGGCCGCGCGATCTGCGCGGTCGCCGTCACCGAGCCGGACGCCGGCTCCGACGTCAAAGGCATCCGCACCGCCGCGCGGCGCGACTGCAACGCCTACGTCCTCAACGGCGCCAAGATGTTCATCACCAACGGCGTCCATGCCGACCTTTATTTCGTCGCGGCCAAGACCTCGGCCGAGACGCGGCCGTCGCAAGCGGTGTCGATGCTCCTGGTCGAGAAGGGCACGCCGGGCCTGCGCGTGTCCCGCGCGCTCGACAAGCACGGCTGGCGCTCGTCCGATACCGCGGAGCTGGTGTTCGAGAATTGCCGCGTGCCGGCCGAGAACCTGCTCGGCGGCGAGGGCCAGGGCTTCTACGCCATCATGCGCAACTTCCAGAACGAACGCACCGTG
>CAZNTY010000110.1:0-2013 GCA_964576085.1 uncultured Undibacter sp.
GGTCTGGAGGAAGGACCAACGCGCCATTACACCCTGACCGCAAGCCAGTCGTCGAGCGGCGGCTCGACCGGCCCGATCTCAATGAAAGAAGCCAGTCTGGCTTCGCTTATGAACTTGGCGTACTCCTGCGCCAGCAGTTGCGTCTTGCCGTCCGACATGGTGAGACGCTGGGCAAGCTCCAGCGCCATGCGCGCAGCAAGACCTTCGCAGAACAGGGTGTCCATGAGCGTCACGTCCTGAATGTCCGCGACGAACCGATAGATAATCGGCGTGTTCTCACGGGAGACGATATAGTCGCCCTCCATTTCCCAATCCGTATAGGACATATTGGTTGGAGCGCCGAGCGCCGTCACGGAGCCCGCGCGCGTGTCTCGCGGCACTTCGCGAAGATAGCCGTAGGGCAGGCGGAAGACGTTGCGCGTCGTAGATTGCGATAGCGGGCCGCTGCCTATCGGATAGATGAAGTTCGGCAACGAAAGCGTCGGTTGCGTCGAGAGCGTAACCCAGTTGGACGATGGCGGAGTATCATCGTTACCGCTGACCTTGGATAGGTACGTCGTGCCGCCGATGAAAACCATCTCTCCGGCATAGAACGACGTGTCCGTGGCCGATGTGTCGTCGTCGCTATCGGCCGTAGATGCGACTTCCCAGTGGACGCCGCCGTCCGTGGTCGGGTCGTGATTGATGTTGCCGTCAGAGAGAGAGACATACACCACATCGTCGCTGCCGACAGTATGATCGCCGCTGGCGTAAGTGAACCCGCTGCCGTAGTCCGTCACGAACTCGCTCGCCGTGAGCGGGCCGAAATAGACGCGCCAGTATCCGGTCGTCGTCGTCGGGTCGTGGTTCAGGTTGCCGGAGACGAGCGAGAAGTAATACGTCCCGTCGCTGCCAGCCACAACATCGTTCACGGCGTAGGTCGTGCCGGAATTGTACGTCCCGAAGGCGACGAATTTGGTGGCGTTGAATGAGCCTATCGGGCGCATCACGGCGCGCCTGATGGCGAAACGCCATTGGTTGCGGCGTAATTCCGCCGCCCTGATCTTGTCGTACATCGCCACCGCTTCCGGGGCGTTCGGGCTCGTGGTGTCCGTAAGCGATGTAATGCGCTGCGCCCCAACTTTCTGGAGGGCGCGGTTTATAATGTCCAGCTTCTCGGCAAATGCGCCCACGGGGCCGGTCTCCCCGTCAGGCTAGAGGAATCCGCGTAAGCACTGCATACACTGCGGTCGCGGACGAGATCGCAAGCTTGTAGGCCCCCGGAGGCAAATCGACAATCTGCGCGCCGCTGGCCGTGAACGTGGCCGGAGAGTGCGTCACGGCAGTGCCGCCCGTTCCGTCCGCCTTCTCATAGACGGCCTCTATGTCGAGATAGGTCGAGCCATCGCTGGCAAGCTTCTGCAAGGCCACGGAGCCGAAGTCGGAGCCGGACACTTCCATAAGATACCTGCCGCCGATGCCGACCGTAAGGCCCGTGACATCCGCACTCGCGTTGGCGGCCAATACGATCCGTTCATGCTGCATTACGGGCTCCTCGGATTCGGGTCTCCGCTCTGCAACAGGTTAGACCCGCGAATGCAGAGTTCGAGCGCCTTCAATGCATTGCGTAGCTTGTTCATGCTGCCGACGTTCGACACATTGCCTATGTATAACGAGAGGTCGGCAGTCAGCGCCGCCGTCGCCGTTGTCACGGCGTCAATATCGGCCTTATAGGTCGTCCATGCGTCGTCGATCGTAGTGACGTGCGCCTGCGTAGGGCTGGCCCCGTCCGCGACCGCCGTAGCGATGGCGTTGGCGAGCGCCTGACCATCAGTGCCGTTGCTGGCCGCCGCAGCTTGCAACGTTATGACGTTGCCGATGAGATTGGCGCTGGACGCCGATGCGGTTACCGCCCCGACCGTGGCCTTGTATTCGGCCGTAGCCATGTCAGTTCACCGGCCAGGTCGTATTGAGGCCGGAGACGATATAGTCTCTGATCGCCTCCACCATCCTGTAGATTTCCAGTCGCGTCGG
>CAZNTY010000111.1:0-3543 GCA_964576085.1 uncultured Undibacter sp.
GATCCTTCGTCTTGCCGATCATCGTGCTTCCGAGGATGCGCGAGAGCGCGCCGCGAAGGAGGCCGGCGAATGATCGCTGCAAAATCTCATCGCCTCGACGGGCTGGAGTCGGACAACCTGCTTGCCTTTCTCGCGCTTATCGGGCTGCTCCGCGCGTTAGAAGCGGCCGACCCGGAGCTCCGTCCGCGTGCCGCCTGGGACATCGATCGGCCGCCGCTCAGACCACGCCTGGTTGCCGCGCGGGACGTGACGGCGGAGCAGATCTCAGAAGCCGCTGCCCGCGGGGTTGAGACGATCGCGGCAAGCTACGAATTCGATGGACGCAAGGATCTGAACTACTCGGGCGTCGATTGCCGTGAACTCCTGATTCAAGGAGCGATGGAGGCCAGCTCCACGGAACGAGAGCGTGTCGATCTTTTGGCGGCGCTGATGAGCGATGCTGCCCTCAAGGGAGAAAAGAAAGAATCTGTTGATCCGACGCCGCTATGCCTTCTCTTCGGTCAGGGTCACCAGCATTTCCTTGAACGGCTCGTCGGCGTGCCGCGCGAGGCTGCGCCGCCGCCTCGCGGAAAAGGACGAAGCGCCGTTACATTGTCTGCCTCCGAGTGCCTCACCGAGGCGCTGTTCCAGCCCTGGCGGCGCGACGACCCGACTCCTTCTTTCCGCTGGGATCCTGCGGAAGATGTCCGTTATTCCCTGATGGCCGGCGATCCGACCGACACCGCCTATAAGACGCGCACACAACATGGTGCCAATCGTCTTGCGGCTGTGGGACTTGCCGCGCTGACCCTTGTTCCCGAAATGCGGGCGGGACGCGTCCGGCCCACCATCATCGGCGGCATGTCCAGCGCGGACGGCTTTTCCTTTGCTTTTCCGGTCTGGCGTGATGCAGCAACGCTGACCGCCATTCGTGCTTTGCTTTCCCATCCAGACTTGCGCAAACCCGACGGGCTCAAACATCTGGGAGTCGATCATGTTCTCGTCGCACAGCGCATATCGGTCGGAAAGTTCATGAACTTCGCCCGCGCGCGACCTGTTCCCGTGGATTGAGCATAATTATGCCGCTCGATCGCGATGAGCGGAAAAATAGCGGGCAGGACCAAGACCGCGATGACCGGCTTCCTCTTCGTCTACGGCACGCTGGCGCGCGAGGCTGGGCATGAGATCCACGAGCATCTCGCGCGCGATGCCGATTATGTCGGCGAAGGCTATTTCAATGGGCGGCTCTATAGCGTCGCGCATTATCCGGGCGCCATCGCCTCGACCGCGCCGGCCGATAAAGTGTTCGGTGAGCTTTACCGTCTGAACAAGTCGGACGAGCTTCTGCTCCACCTCGACGCTTATGAAGGCTGCGGGCCGAACGATCCGCCGCCGACGCTCTACGTCCGGCAGGTCACGACGGTTCATGTCGAGGGCGCCGAGCCGGTGGAGGCGTGGATTTATCTTTACAACGGTCCGGTAGCCGGCCTGCGCCGCATCCGCTCCGGCCGCTTTATCGGGTCGTGATCTCCGCTTTCCAGGCTACCCGATGCGGGCCGCGTCCGGCGGCGCGTATCGCGCGCCGTCCGGTTGAACGTTCAGCCGCTGCGCGCGCCACCAGTCCCGCAGCGCGTCGGCCTCGGCGGGCAGGGCGATCGCGTCGGGGGCGAAATTCCGCCACGCCTCGTCATGCTTCGGCGACACCGTGGTGAGGACCGGCCGCCCGGCGGCGCGCGCGGCCTCGAAGGCCGCGAACAAACCCCGTCCCATCGCCTCCAGCTTGCCGAACTTGCTCAGCACCACGAGGTCGCTCGCCGCGATTTGCGGCAGCACGGCCGCGCAGGCCGCGTCGACCCCGCGCGCGTCGAGATGGCATGAGGTGTCGCGCGGCGCGTCCTCGAGATGGATCGAATAGGCCACGCCGCTGGTCAGGTCGCGGAGAAAGCCGGCCGCGCAGGCGCGGTCCGCGAGGCCGTGCGTCTCCGCGAGCACGGCGGCGATGTTCGCGCCGGCGCGACGCCACTGCGCGACCGCGTCGGCAAACAGCGCCTGCACCGTGGCGCTGTCGGCGCCCGTCACAGCCGCGATGCTGCTTGATGATGCCATTGGCTTTGTCCGCGCAATGCAGTCTGGTGACAATCTAATGCGTCCGGCGCGCTGCCGCAATCGATCGGGCGTGCTAGGGTCCGCCGGAACAGGAACGAGGCCCATGCCCATCACCATCTACGGCATCAAGAATTGCGACACGATGAAGAAGGCGCGCGCGATGCTCGACAAGCGCGGCGTGAAATATGACTTCCACGATTACAAGACGCAGGGCATCGACAAGACCAAGCTCGCAGGCTGGGTGAAGAAGGCCGGCTGGGAGACGCTGCTCAACCGCGCCGGCACCACGTTCAGGAAATTGCCCGACAAGGACAAAGACGGGCTCACCGAGGCCAAGGCGATCAAGTTGATGCTGGCGCAGCCGTCGATGATCAAGCGCCCGGTGCTGGAACTCGGTGGCGGCAAGATCCTGGTCGGCTTCAAGCCGGACGATTACGCGAAGCTGTGAGGCGGCTCATCGTTCGTTATTTTTTCTTTGCCGCATTTGCCAGAGTCTTCTCTGCGTCCGCCAGGCTTTCGCGCTCGATGCCTTTTAGCAGAGTGGGGAAATCGCGTTCCGCCGCCTGGTCGAGCAGGAAGCGCGGCACCGGAAAGTTGAGCGCCAGCACCGCATTATAGGTGAGCCGCGTCGCCTTGCCTCTGGCGAGCGGCTCGAGCCGCCATTCGCCGTCGGAGATGCGCATGTCGCCGCCGGCGCGCGTGAACGACATGCGCCGGCCGGGCTCGAACTCGGCGCGCGACAGCGAATGAATGCGCGGCAGCAGCGTGACATTCATGATGCTCTCGCGCATCTCCCATTTGCCGGTGGGGTCACGCTTGACGATGCGGCAGCTTTCGAGATTGGGCACGTATTTCGGGGCGCGGTTGCAGTCGGTGACGACCGACCACACCGTTGCCGGCGCGGCCGCGATGTCGATCGAGGCGTGCACGGTCATGGCGTCGCGCGCGTCGTCGTAACTGATGGTCAGCTTTGGTTCGGTCTGCGCGGCGGCCACGCCGGCCCAGGCGAATGCCAGCAGCGCCGCGGCGAGCGCAGGCAGATGTCGGACTGGCGGACCCATCGTGGCTCCCATGCTGACCGTCGCCGGCGGCAAGCTTCCTAGGCGGAGATTCGGTCATTTCTGTGCCAGCTTGACAACAAGCTTTTCTAGGACTAAATTCATAAATGTCCGGTCCGTCGAAGGGCGCCGTCGCGAGGCGTTCGTGCGGTGGGACCGTCCGGGAGACACCGGCGCCGACAACCGCGCCGGCCTTCCGGGTCGCCGGGGGACTAACCCGGCGGCGATGCGGCGCCCGCGGCTTCGCCTCGCAAGCGAAGACTCGGGAGGCCACGGGGCCCCGGCCGGGCGGCACTAGGACCGCTCTGCGAGGAGCTTTCGCTGGACTGGGACTGGGCGAACCCAAGCCGCGGGCCATACCCGCTAGCCCTCGTCCCAGGAAGCCCGGCCCGTGGTCAGA
>CAZNTY010000112.1:0-8365 GCA_964576085.1 uncultured Undibacter sp.
GGTTTTCGGGCCGGCGATGGTACATCGATGGCGGCACCGCATGTCGCCGGCGCTTTTGCGCTGCTGCGCAACATGGCTAAGACCTCCACCGTGGACGATATTGCCGCCGCGCTGGAATGTACCGGGCCCCTGGTGACGCGCTCCGGCGTCAGCAGGCCACGCATCGATGTGCTGGCGGCCAAAGCCTATCTGCTCAACCCACCGGCTACGGGGCTCGACTTCGGTTTCGATACAGGGGCGCCCGGTTGGGTGAGCAATGTCGGGAACTGGAAGGCTTTCGGCGGCTATTACTCGATCGGCAATTTTCAGGCAGGTTACAAGGTCGCGTCGGTTGCAACATGCAATGAAGGTCAGGACATCACAGCGGAAAATATCCGTCGCGTCGGCTCCACCAATCTGACCGACCCGCAGGGCATCCTGTTCAAGGCGCAATTTGCCACGGCCAGCGGCCAACCGACGATCCTGTCAGGTTACGCCGCCGTGTTCAGCCGTTCCGGCGCGGCCTCGATAAGGCGCTACGACGATTTCGACCTGATCAATGCGACGGGCGGCGTCACGACCCTGTGCAAGGGCACCGCCCACTTCGCGGGCGCGGGGTCCGATGAAACGCTGGAGGTGCAGACGCGCGGCGGCGTTCATACATTGCTGATGAACGGCACGAAGGTCTGCACGGTGCGCGACAGCACGTATGGAACCGGCAGCGCCGGGATTTTTGGCTATCTGGCGACGAACGACAGCACCAATGGCCTCTCGGTCGGTCGGTTCACGATCGAGCCGGTGGAAAGAGTGCCGAATGCACCCGCCGCCGACCTGATCACCGCCGAGGAGCCGCCGGTTTGACCGCGCAAGGTTGACTAACGGCGACGCGCTCCGCATAAGACGCCCGCGATCCTTGCCCGTCCAAAGGCTTCGGCCCTCGGCGAAAGCTGCCAGGCGAGCGGGGGAGTGTCCCGAGCGGCAAAGGGGGCGGACTGTAAATCCGCTGGCTATGCCTTCGTAGGTTCGAGTCCTACCTCCCCCACCATCGCTGCCCTGACCGCCGAAGCGTCTCCTGCAGGGCGCCTAAATCTCGCGTTGTGCCGCGCCGTGCTCACGGACAGGCGTCGGGGACGGCGGCTTTCATCAGCGACTTCCAGACAGGCGACGACGACACCGTCTGGCATTTCAGGTCCCAGAGCGCACCCGCAGGTTTTCTGAGGAGCACCGGAAAAGCGTCTTTCCATGCGTCGGGTGCCCCGTTTCCGGCCATGAACTGAACGGCGGTCGACCGATTGATGGTGTCAGGGACAATCAACGTATTGTCTCCGGCAGTCGTCGACACGGAATCCGTATTATCGATGTGCACGGCATAGAACGGTGCGTAGTTATTCGTCGCTGCGATTACGGTGTTGTTTGTAACCGTCACGCCGCCGGGTTTAACGCCGTAGTTTCTGGGCGCACCGGTGTTGTTCATTCGCAGGAGGCCCTGCGCGACGTCGATGACACTATTGTTGCGAATAGTTACCGGGCCGAAGTCGCCCCACATGCCGCTCGCCACTTGGAATTTTACGAGGAAGGGAATGTAGCCAATGGCCCTCAGGGCAAGACCGACGAAGAGATTGTTCTCGACGGTCGCGCTGGAGCTGACCACAACCCCATTCCGTTCACTGCCCATGATCAGATTGTCACGGACGACCGCATCCTTGTTGGCCTGGTCGAGATTGATGAATCTGATCGGATTGGATGATGCATCCTGGCGCTCGACCTCTGCCGGCAATTCTCGGTCGAACGTCACGCGGTAGCCGTAGTTGCGCTCGTTCGCCGCAAAGGCTTTCGCCGCGACAACCGTGAAGGTGCCAAAGCCTCGGCCGGTAGCCGAGTCGATCACATTGAAGCGGTCGCCAGGACTGATTGTGATCGAGTGCAAGATCGTCCGCTCCGAGAAAAGGTCCGCGACGTTGGCCTTGGCGTGACGGGCGAAGAAGGACAGATTTGCAAGGGCGATGGCGTCATCGCCAACATTCTGAATGAGCGAATTCGTGATCCGGGGACCCGTCTGGTTGTTTTTCGCCATGAAGCCATCCGCCCCGATCGACCGAAGACCGCCCGGCCTGCCGGGCACGATCCGGATGCCGTCAAATACGAGTTGGCCGCGATTGAACTCGGCGTGGATGCCTTGTCCCGGAAAATCCGAGATCCTTAGATTGCGTACGGTAAGATTCTTATTTTGCTCCACGAACAGAGCGGCAACAGCGCTGCCGGTGAAGAATACCGGTCCGTAGTCGGGGTGGTCCCGTCGCGTAACGGCGGCCGCCCGCAACACGTCGGCCATAGCCGCGGCTTTTCCAGCATCGAGCGGCGGTTTGACTAGCGAGACAACGGTGGCTTCTGGCGGGGCAGGCGGGGCCTGCCATTTGCTGTCGTACTCGACGCGAATAATCCCCGGGCTCGGATTGCTGGCGGACAGCATTCTCACAAGGGGAACGCTTGCCGGAAACCTTTGGCGTGTCGGAAACGCCGCATGATCGGCGATGTGGAAAATCGCGGCGCGTGCATTCTTGCCGATGATCGGTCTGTAGCCTTGCGGAACAGTGAAGACCTCACCTTTGGTGACACGGATATCCAAAGATGACGATGTCGACGACACCAAAGTTCCTTCGACCATCGGCGACGGCTCGGTCTGCAGCGTGAAATTTTCCAACGTGCAATCCTCGCAGCCGTTCACATAGAGTCCGGCCGCAGTCGGAGCCAGCGACAGGGTCGCGCCCTGTCCATTGAAGGTAAGCTTGGAAAAATTGCGCTTTGTCAGATCGGATGTCTTGATCGACAGCGCGTTATAGTAGCGCGGCGGCGGCTCGAGCCGGTAGCGGGCGTTGGGCTGGAGCAGAATCATCGCGGATTGCGTTACGCCTGTCTGCAGGTCGCTGATCGCCTGGTCGATCGCGCACTGGATCTGCGCATTGTCGTTCCCAGAGGGGCCTGCGACCTGATAGGTCTTCGCGTCTGATCCGCTGACCGCAGCCGTGCAGAGGGGCGGGGACGGTTGAGCCGGCGTCGCTGCGTCGGCGACGGCGGCCATAGCCATCAGCAGCAGACAGTGCGACCCAAAAAAGACAAGCGGCTTTCCAAGCATTCTGCTCGCCGTATTTGCTCATCCCGCCTATTGTGTGTCATTGCGCCGGAACGCGCCGCGGCGCGGTTCCCGCATACGTCGTGCCCGTCCTGCGCCTAGGGTCCGGCCGGAGGGCTGTCGGTAAGGGTCTGCTGCCAGCGGCGGCCAAACACGATATTGCGCGGATCGCCCGTGGCAAGGGACTCGATTTTCTCAGCATAGAAGCGGTGCAGCCGGGCCTTGAAGTCCTCGAAAGACTCGTTCGGTTGCCGCTTCGGGCCAGGCTCGATGACGGGCACGAAGTAGTCGCCCTGTCGGGCCGCCACGTACCAGGCCGTATTGCAGTTCGCCGTATAGGCGAGGAAGGCGGCCCCATCCCCGACCCGAAACGACTTGCCCAATACGTTTAATGAGAGCGACAGTTTTCCGTTTGGTCCGTCCGGGGCAATAAAGACTGCCCCGCCGCGTTGCAAGAAACGCAAAGACGCAAACAGCGTATCGCGAGGATCTGAACCGAGTCTCACGACCGCGCCCTTAATTGTGTCGGCTCCGGCAAACCTCGCCACGAACATTTTTGCTGCTAATTTGATAAAGCCGCTGTGGGAGGTTAGCAGCACGACTCCATCCGGTCCCTGTAGCTTGTCGAATGATTCTTTGGCGGCCGTTTGATCTACAAGTTGAGCTAGCTTTCCGAGGTGCAGGCCTTTGAAATGATTCGCCAGAATGCGGTGGGTGGCGTTTGCGATCCGAACTTCCCGCTCCCAAGCTTCTCGCGTCATGGGCGGCACATGCCGGCTTTTTGAGTAGAGAAACTCAAGAAATCCTTTATCCAGATTGATCCGGTCGGCAATCATCTCGGCATTGCGAAACAGCTCAGCCTCGCTATCGGGATTTTGAATGCCGCGGACGGCAGGACGACCGTTAAGGGGCCCGGATTGTTTGGCGCGTTGTCCAGCCAGAATCCGTCGGCCGAGTGCTCTATTGGCTGCACCAACAGGATCCTTCTCGGATCCGTCTGCAATGCTGCGGAGCGTGTCGATCATCGCCGAGATATGAGCATCTCGGCGGGAAGCTTGGTGTGTCTTCTTTGGACGACCAGAGAGATCATCAAAACTCATCGCCTCATCTCCATATGCCGGAGATTCCTGTATTGGGCATTACAGACGCTCGGCCAAACCGAAAAACATGCTCGTTGAAAGACGAGGTGCGCAATCATCGCCTCGTCTTGCGCCAATATGAGCAGGGCTTGTCTACCTGAACCAGCGGATCGGTGATGGACCGCTCATTTCGGAACTCATCAACTGCCTTCCTGCAGTAGGTCCACGAGTCCTCACCATAGTCATCAATAATAATATAGCCGCCGACGGATACTTTATCGTAGAGGTTCGTTAGCGCGTCTCGTGTCGACTCATAGTAGTCGCCGTCGAGGCGAAGCACCGCGATTGACTCAATCGGTGCAGTCGGAAGCGTGTCCTTAAACCAGCCCTTGAGAAACACGACATTGTCGTCGAGCATTCGATAGGCCTCGAAATTGCGTTTGACGTCGTCCAGGCCGACCGCAAGATGATTGTAATATTTCGTCATTGCCGCGCTGCCAAATGCCTTTGCTTCCAATGGATATTTTTCCGGATCTGGTTTTGGCAGCCCCTCAAATGAATCAGCGGCCCAAACGCGGCGGTCGTCTGCCGCAAGGACTTTGAGCATCGCACGCATAAAAATCGTCGCTCCCCCGCGCCAAACCCCGGTTTCGACAAGATCGCCCGGAACCTTTTGTGTCACGGCGTCGGTGATGCAGAACTGAAGGTTGTCAAAACGCGCAAGCGGCAACATCGAAACTGCAGAGCTCTGCTGATAATGGCTGATTGCGGCCTGGACATAACGAGGTGTTTCCTCATTCGCATCCGGTTCTGGTTCGAAAATTGTATTCGTCAGCGAGCGTTTGAGAAGATCGAGGTAGAGCGTAGCGGCGGGGGAGAGCTCCAGCGCAGTTTTCATTTTGACCTGTCCACTTATTCAGCTGCGAGCGGTACCGCCGCCTGGCTTTCCTCAATCCGCATCGGCAATGCCGGTGCACTATAGGCGGCTACAGTCAGTTCCCAACGGGTACGGTTCTCGGTCGAGGTTCCGATTTCCTCGAACCCCAGCTTTTTATAATGATCGGCGACCATGCCGTTCTTGGCGGTCGGAATGTAAGTACCGATCAGCCGTTGCACGCCGCGTTCCTTCGCCGCGGCCACCACCTTGGCCAGCATCGCCTGTTCGACGCAGCGGCCGAGCACGCGGCAGCTCATCAGCCAGGTATCGATGTCCCACGCTGAACGATCATTCTGCGCAGGGCGGCAGATAACGACGCCGATCATGCCAAGGTCGCCGAACTTGTCGGCCAGACGGACCTGCAGCGTGAAGATGGAGTCATCTTCTTCCATCGCGGCGACCTCAGGCTCGGTATAGCGGCGCGTGGTGAGATTGAACTGATTGGTCTTGTTGATGAGCTGCGCGATGCGCTGGCGCCCCTTTCTGTCGAAGGGCGCGAAGTTGATCGTCATTTCCAGCGAATTGAGATATTCACCGAGGTCGCGGGTCTTTGCCAGCACTTCGGCGCGCTTTGCCTCTGACGCGTAGGAGTCGGCCCGCAACAGGTCTTCCGCCGAAAAATTGACAGCCTCGAAATAGCCCGCCGCGCTCACATACCACGCGAACCAACTCGGATCGTCCGGCAGTTCGGGGACGGCCACAGCGGGCAGCGCGGCCCGAACTTGCGCGCGCTCGGCAGGGTTGTCGTCGAGCAGCACCAGTGCGTCGAGACCTATATTCAGTGTTTTCGCAATCGATTCCAGGTTGCTGGGCTTGTCGATCCAGTTGGCCTGAAAGACGGCAATGTGATCCTCGCGCAGGATCATGTCCGGATGCTCGCGGAACGGGCCGCGCGCAACCGCATCGTCATTTTTCGAGCAGACAGCGAGGATGACGCCGCGGTTGCGCAAGTCGATCGCAGTCTGCTGAACGGCCAGGAAGGATTCGCCGCGCGCGTGGCCTTGGCCGATCTTGATGCCTTCGATGCCGTCGTCGCCGATCACGCCCGCCCAGATCGTGTTGTCGAGGTCGAGCACCAGGCATTTGCGCGCCTTGCCCCGGATCGCGCCGAGCAGGCGGCCGAGCAAATCGGCGTAGGCTGGAAAACAGTCCGCGGAGAACGGCAGCTTATATGAGACCCACTGCACGGGGTCGAACCACCGGTCGGTGCCGACCCGCTCGGCGAGGGCGGCGACGTCGAACAGATAGCTGTTCGTTTCCTCCGCCAGCGCCGCAATCGCGCGATTCGCCTCGTCGATCATGGCGCGACTTGTGCCACTAACCCGCCGGTCGTAACTGCCGAACAGCGCGTGCGGAGGGGCTGCCAGTGTCTGCAGAATGGCCGGCGTATTTCCATGCTCGCGCAGCGCTTCCACCACGGCGCGCAGTCTTTCAATTGCGGCCGCTACGGAATCGGCCGGCATTCCAGAAAGAACCGAACGGTCCAGATTCAACCAGCGATGGTCAACCGCAATCAAGACGGCATCGAGCTTTGAAGAGTTGATGGCGGACGCAGGATCGAGCGCCTGCTGCATGACCTGATCGTAAGGTGTTGTTGCAAGCTCTAGCGCGACGCCGTGGCGCGCCGCTGCAGCAGGAAGGCAGTCATTCAATAGATCGAAGGTGGCGCTGGCCAAAATGCCAAGTCGGAAATCCGTCAGGGGCGCGAGATTAAGTCCCGCCGACCGGCACCGGTTGATCGCGCGTGCCAGAAGCGCTCCCTGTCTCGGTGAGGACTTGAAACCGGCAAGGAACTGGATCGCGGGGCCCGGCGGCTCATCTGTCGATCCGATGCCGCGACAACGCTCCGCAAAATCCGCCGGCGCTTGCAGGAGCCATGGCAGATCGGCGATCGAAGGAGCCATGCAATTGCCCGGAACTAAAGCTTTCGTTGCGACAGCTTTCTCTCGATCAGGTCGATCAGATCGCCGACCTTGCGAAGCCCGCTCACCTCATCGGTCTCGAACCGGAATCCCAGATCTGATTCCAGGCCGATCAAAAGCTTGACGTGGTTGATGCTATCCCAATCGTTTACTTCGTCGGCTGTGGTGGACTCGGACAGGCTCAAAGAAGGATTGTCAATGATCTCGGATAAGACCCCGGTAATCTTGCCGAGAAGTTCCGTCCTTGTCAGTTCCTGAGTGGTCACAGGTCGTTCCCGCGTTTAGACGACAAACCGGAGGTGTCGAAAAATTTTGAGGGACCATACTGAGGCGCCGAACCGAGTTCAAGTTGTCGAAGCCGGTCTTCGCCCATCGTCGTGGCATCAGAATTGGCCTCACCCGCCGCCGAGAGCGCGTGGCCCTATACGCCCATCATCGTTCGGCCCGACCTTGCGGCCGGCGCCCTGATACCCGGTATCTGAGGGAATTGCGATAGATGCCGTTGTCATTCGCGTCCGGGGCTTACGGTCGTCTTTACTCTGCTGTCCGGTTGTAGTCTTCTTCGCCGCCTCGCTTGCCGAACAGGGCATGCCGGCCATATTTGTTCGCCGAATTGCGGTCGTGTTTGGCCGTCGCGCGGGTGTAGCTCAATGGTAGAGCAACAGCCTTCCAAGCTGATGACGAGGGTTCGATTCCCTTCACCCGCTCCAGCCTCCGCTCACCTTGTGAGCGGCGGCTTGGCAGGCCCTCCTTAGGTTTATCGTCAAGCGATCGAAGCTTGTCGCGCCGTAGCTCAAAGGGCGAAGGCGGCCTGATCAGGCCCGGTTTGCGCTGCGGCTTCGTAAGCCGGTTTCCGCTGTGAAAAGGCGGTTCCTCTGAAAGCCCTTGCAAACCGCGGTCCTTTGTTGCATGACAGCGCCGCGGCGGGGCATTTATGCTCCGCCGCTGCCGCTTCCGGAGGAGTGTAGCTCAATGGCTAGAGCACCGGTCTCCAAAACCGGGGGTTGGGGGTTCGAGTCCCTCCACTCCTGCCAAAGGTAGGGCAGGGCCTCGGGTCAGGTTTTTTGCGTTTCGGGGCGAGCGCGAAGCGGCGGCTGCACTAGATAATGACTCGGACTTAGAGAATGGCACGAACGTCACCGTTCAAGTTTCTCCAGGAAGTGCGCACCGAGGTGAACAAGGTCACCTGGCCGTCGCGCCGCGAAACCATGATCACCACCGTGATGGTGTTCGTGATGGTGGCGATCGCGTCGATCTTCTTCCTCGTCGCGGATCAGGTGATCCGCGTGGCGGTGACGTTTATTCTGGGCATCGGGAC
>CAZNTY010000113.1:0-3797 GCA_964576085.1 uncultured Undibacter sp.
CAACCGACATGCTCGACGCCTTCGGCTCCTGCCGCCTCTGCCTTGTTGAAATCGACGGACGCAACGGTACGCCGGCGTCCTGCACCACGCCGGTCGCGCGGGGCCTCGTCGTTCATACCGCGACCGAGCGGCTCGCGCGCATCCGCAAGGGCGTGATGGAACTCTACGCGTCCGACCACGCGGTCACCTCGCTCGATCGCAACGCCAAGGACAACAAATACGTCGAGCTTCTCGACGTCGCCGAGGATGTCGGCCTCCAGGAGGTCCGCTACGGCTTCGACGGCGCGCGCCATCCCAATCCCGGCGTCGACGACTCCAATCCGTACTTCATCTACGATCCGGCCAAGTGCATCGTCTGTTCGCGCTGCGTGCGCGCCTGCGAGGAGGTGCAGGGCACCTTCGCGCTGACCATCTCCGGCCGCGGCTTCGACTCCCTCGTCTCCGCCGGCATGAACGAGCCGTTCCTGGACTCGGAATGCGTGTCGTGCGGCGCCTGCGTGCAGGCCTGTCCGACCGGCTCCCTGATCGAGAAGAGCGTGCTCGCCGCACAACAGGTCGACAAGCCGGCCGACCATTCGGTGGTGACGACCTGCGCCTATTGCGGCGTCGGCTGCTCGTTCAAGGTCGAGCTGCGCGGCGAAGAGGTCGTGCGCATGGTGCCGTACAAGGGCGGCAAGGCCAACCACGGACATTCGTGCGTGAAGGGCCGCTTTGCCTGGGGCTACACCAATCACAAGGAGCGCATCCTCAAGCCGATGCTGCGCGCCAAGGTGACGGACCCCTGGACGGAAGTGTCCTGGGAGGAGGCGATCGCGCACGTCGCCTCGGAATTCAAGCGCATCCAGGAGAAATACGGCCGCGGCGCCATCGGCGGCATCACCTCATCGCGCTGCACCGACGAGGAAACCTTCCTGGTCCAGAAGCTGGTGCGCGCCGCCTTCGGCACCAACAACGTCGACACCTGCGCGCGCGTCTGCCATTCGCCGACCGGCTATGGCCTCGCCAACACGTTCGGCACGTCTGCCGGCACGCAGGATTTCGATTCGGTCGAGCATACCGACGTGATGATCCTGATCGGCGCCAATCCGGCCGACGCGCACCCGGTCTTCGCCTCGCGCATGAAAAAGCGGCTGCGCGAAGGCGCCAAGATCATCGTGATCGATCCGCGCGCCACTGATTTCGTGCGTTCGCCGCATATCGAGGCCGCCTATCATCTCCCGGTGCTGCCCGGAACCAATGTTGCGATCCTGACCGGCCTCGCCCACGTGATCGTCACCGAAGGGCTGGTGAACGAGAAATTCGTGCGCGAGCGTTGCGAGATTGACGCGTTCGAAGCCTGGGCCGAGTTCGTTTCCGATCCGAAATACAGCCCCGAGAATATCGCCCGGGTCACCGGCGTTCCGGCCAACGACATTCGGGCTGCGGCGAGGCTTTATGCCACCGGCGGAAACGGCGCGTTCTACTATGGCCTCGGCGTCACCGAGCACAGCCAGGGCTCGACCGCCGTCATGGCGATCGCCAATCTCGCGATGGCGACCGGCAATATCGGCCGGCCCGGCGTCGGCGTGAACCCGCTGCGCGGTCAGAACAACGTGCAGGGCTCCTGCGACATGGGCTCGTTCCCGCACGAATTGTCCGGCTATCGCCATATCGCGACCGACTCCGTGCGCCAGCTGTTCGAGAAGGACTGGGGCGTCACGCTCGACAAGGAGCCGGGCCTGCGCATCAACAACATGCTCGATGCGGCAACCGACAGCACCTTCAAGGGCCTCTACATCCAGGGCGAGGATATCCTGCAGTCCGATCCGGACACCAAGCATGTCGCGGCCGGTCTCGCGGCGATGGAATGCGTCGTGGTGCAGGACCTGTTCCTGAACGAGACCGCCAATTACGCCCACGTGTTCCTGCCCGGCTCGACCTTCCTCGAGAAGAACGGCACGTTCATCAACGCCGAGCGCCGCGTGCAGCTCGTGCGCAAGGTGATGGAGCCGAAGAACGGCTACGAGGATTGGGAAATCACCTGCATGATCAGCAATGCGATGGGTTACCCGATGCATTACAACCACCCATCCGAGATCATGGACGAGATCGCGCGGCTGACGCCGACTTTTGCCGGTGTGTCGTTCAAGCTGCTCGAGGAGGTCGGTTCGGTGCAGTGGCCATGCAATGAAAAGGCCCCGCTGGGCACCCCGGTCATGCACATCGATCAATTCGTGCGCGGCAAGGGCCGGTTCCTGCTCACGGAATATGTCCCGACGGATGAGAAGGTCGGTCCGCGCTTCCCGCTGCTGCTGACCACCGGACGCATCCTCACGCAGTACAACGTCGGCGCGCAGACACGGCGCACCGACAACACGGTTTGGCATTCGGAGGACGTGCTCGAGATCCATCCGCACGATGCCGAACAGCGCGGCGTGCGCGACGGCGACTGGGTCAAGCTGGCAAGCCGCTCCGGTGAAACCACGTTGCGCGCCAAGGTGACGGAGCGTGTCGCGCCGGGCGTGGTCTATACGACGTTCCATCACCCCGATACGCAGGCCAACGTCGTCACCACGGACTTCTCGGACTGGGCCACCAACTGTCCGGAATACAAGTGCACCGCGGTCCAGGTTTCGCCGTCGAACGGTCCGACGCAGTGGCAGCTGGACTACAACGAGCAGGCGCGCCAGAGCCGCCGGATCGCGCATGCGGAGGCTGCGGAGTAAGCCTTGCCGGAGCCGACCCGCCGCGTCGAATGCAAGGCATGGCATGGTGCCGGCGGCTTCACGGCCGCCGAGCGCACCATTCCCGAGGAGACCGCCGTCGCCTTCACTTACAACGGCTCCTCCTACGCCGTGATGATGGCGACCCCGCAGGATCTCGAGGATTTCGCCTATGGCTTCAGCCTGACAGAGGGCGTCATCAGTTCGCCGGATGAGATCGAATCGCTCGAGATTATCGAAGAAACGATCGGCATCGAGGTGCGCATGCGGTTGCGGGAGCCGCACGCGACGGCGTTCCGCGACCGGCGTCGCTATCTCGCCGGGCCGACCGGTTGCGGCCTGTGCGGCATCGAATCGCTCGGCGAGGCGATGCGGACACCGGCCGTTATCGCCGACGACAGCAGTTTCACGCCGGCGGAGATCATGGGCGCGCTCCATGCGCTTTACGGCCTGCAGGCGATCAACCAGATGACGCGCGCCGTTCACGGCGCGGCCTTTTACAGGCACGGCGCGGGCATCGTCGCTGTGCGCGAGGATGTCGGCCGGCACAATGCGCTCGACAAGCTCGCCGGTGCGCTGGGGCGTACCGGCCAGTCCGGTCAGGGCGGCTTTGGCCTGCTGACCAGTCGACTCTCGGTCGAGCTGGTGCAGAAGGCTGCGGCGATCAGGATCCCCGTGCTGGTCGCGGTGTCGGCGCCGACCGCGCTTGCGGCGCGCACCGCGGAGGCGGCGGGGATCACGCTGGTCGGGGTCGCCCGCAACGACGTATTTGAAATCTTCACCCACGCCAAGCGGATCAAAGAAGACCATAAGACGCAAGGACGCACCCGACATGTCCACGCATAGCAGCTCGACGGAACAGAAACTGGTCTACATGGCCAACCAGATCGGCACATTCTTCAAGACCCAGGATGAAGAGACGGCGCCGGCGAAGATCGCCGAGCACATCAGGAAATTCTGGGACCCACGGATGCGCAAGGCGATCCTGGCTTATGTCGATTCGGGCGGCACCGGGCTCGATACGAAATCGCGGCAAGCCATCGAGATCATCCGGTCGGGAACCTGAACGGCCAAATCGGACGGCAAGTCGGACGG
>CAZNTY010000114.1:0-3449 GCA_964576085.1 uncultured Undibacter sp.
GTCAAGCGCCGCATCTCGCTCGGCCTCAAGCAGACCATGCGCAATCCGTGGGAGGTCTTCGTCGAGAAGCATCCGCCCGGCTCGGTGGTCGAGGGCGAGGTCAAGAACAAGACCGAGTTTGGCCTGTTCCTCGGCCTCGACGGCGACGTCGACGGCATGGTCCACCTCTCCGACCTCGACTGGAAGCGTCCGGGCGAGCAGGTGATCGACGAGTACAAGAAGGGCGACATGGTGAAAGCGCAGGTTCTCGACGTCGATGTCGAGAAGGAGCGTATCTCGCTCGGCATCAAGCAGCTCGCCGGCGATCCGATGGCGCAGGGCGCGGCCGGCGAGATGAAGAAGGGCGACGTCGTCACCTGTGAGGTGATGCGCATCGAGGAGAATGGCCTGGAGGTGAAGATCGTCGGCACCGAGCTGACGACTTACGTTCGGCGCGGCGATCTCGCTCGCGATCGCGGCGATCAGCGCACCGACCGCTTCCAGGTCGGCCAGAAGTTCGACGCTCGCGTCACCCAGTTCGACCGCAAGACCCACAAGGTCAGCGTGTCGATCAAGGCGCTGGAGGTCGCCGAGGAGAAGGAGGCCATCGCGCAATATGGCTCGTCCGACTCCGGCGCGACGCTCGGCGACATTCTCGGCACCGCGCTGAAGCAGCGCGAGGGCGCGGAAACCGAGAAGACCGGGGAGTAAAACTCAGCACTGTCATGCCCGGCCTCGTGCCGGGCACCCCGCTTGGGGACGCACAGTGCCAGCCTAAGCGAGATGGCCGGGACATAAGGGCGTTCACGCCCGTCTTCAACGGACTATGCCCGGCCATGACGATCGTGTTGCAATCCAGCAAGCAATAAAAATGGACTGTTTATTTCCGGCCAGACTCTCTGGATGACGGAGCAGAGTGAGGAGCATCCATGACGCTCGATCCCGATGCCATCGTCGACCGCCGCCGGCTGCGGCGCAAGCTGACCTTCTGGCGCGTCGGCGCCATTGCCGTCGCCATCGTGGCGGTCGCGGTCGTGGCCTATCTCGCCATCCCCTCAAGCCGCTGGATGGAAGCGGGCGGGAGCTACATCGCCCGCATCAAGATCACCGGCCTGATCCGCGGCAATGACGACCGCACAGAAGCGCTGGAGCGGCTCGGTAAGTCCTCGGCCAAGGCGGTGATCGTGCATCTCGACTCGCCTGGCGGCACCACCGCCGGCTCCGAGCAGCTTTATGATTCATTACGGCGGCTGCAGGCCAAGAAACCGATGGTGGTCGTCGTCGACGGGCTTGCGGCCTCCGGTGCCTATATCGCCGCGATGTCGTCGGATCACATCGTCGCGCTGGAGACCTCGCTGGTCGGCTCGATCGGCGTGCTGTTCCAGTATCCCAATTTTACCGATCTTTTGAAGACAATTGGCGTCAGCGTGGAATCGATAAAATCCTCGCCGCTCAAGGCCGCCCCGAGCGGCTTCGAGCCGACCAGTCCGGAGGCGCGCGCCGCCATCGCCGCGATCGTCAGCGACAGCTACGCCTGGTTCAAGGGCCTGGTGAAGGACCGGCGCAGGCTCGATGACGCCGAGCTCGCCAGGGTGTCCGACGGCCGGGTCTTCACCGGCCGGCAGGCGGTCGATCTCAAGCTGATCGATGCCCTTGGCAACGAGCGGACCGCGCTGGCCTGGCTGGAGAAAGAGAAGAACATTCCTGCCGATACGCCGGTGCGCGATGTCTCGCTCTCGCCCCGCTTTGGTGAATTTTCATTCCTGCATATCGCGGCCTGGATGTTCGAGACGGTCGGTCTGACCGCGTTTGCTCAGCGCATCGAGGCGTGGGGCGCGGTGCAGGCGGTGGAGCGCCTCAACCTTGACGGCCTTCTGGCGCTTTGGCACCCTTCGGTGTCCAATTGAGCGACAGGGGCGGCCACAGATCCATGATCAAGTCAGAGTTGGTCCAGCGGATCGCCGCTCAGAATCCGCACCTCTACCAGCGCGACGTCGAGAACATCATCAACGCCATCCTGGGCGAGGTGACCAACGCGATGGCCAAGGGTGACCGCGTCGAGCTGCGCGGCTTCGGCGCCTTCTCGGTGAAGCATCGGCCGGCCCGCACCGGGCGCAATCCGCGCACCGGCGAGCATGTCGCGGTGGCACAGAAGTCCGTGCCATTCTTCAAGACCGGCAAGGAAATGCGCGAGCGGCTGAACAAGACGCCGCCGGCCTGAAATTTCATTTTAGGTCCGATTTTGAGTTAGTGTCATCGCCGGGCAACCGGGTCCGGCCGAAGGCCGGCCCGGTCGTGACACTTGTCCCGGCGATCTCGCTTAGGTGGGTAGCGCCCCTAAGCGGGATGGCCGGGACAAAGCCCGGCCATGACAGAGAGAGTGAAGATCTCATGCTCCGCAGGATCATCACCGCGATCGTCGTTGTTCCGCTGCTGATCGTCATCGTCGCCTTCGCGGTGGCGAACCGGCAGGCAGTCACGGTGTCGTTCGATCCGTTCTCCTCGGTGCAGCCGGCATACGCGGTCACCCTGCCGCTGTTCGTCATCATCTTCGTGTTCCTGATTCTCGGCGTCTTCATCGGCGGCGTCGCGTCCTGGCTGCGGCAGGGCGCGTGGCGGCGCTCGGCCCGACGCCTCGACGCCGAGCTGCGCGCGCTGCACGGCGAGGTGGAGACGCTGCGTGCGCGACCGGCTGTTCACCCTGCGCCTGACTCAAAGTCGCTGATGCTGCCGCCCTGAGCGCTTTGCGGCACGGCGGGAAACCGCTAGAACCCGATGCCATGCCTCTGACCGTCAAGATTTGCGGCCTCAAGACCCCGGAAGCTCTTGAAGTCGCGCTGGAATCCGGCGCCGACTTGGTCGGCTTCGTGTTTTTTCCGCCAAGCCCCCGCAACATCGGGCTCGCCGTGGCGCGCCGGCTCGGGGCGCAGGTCGGGGGTCGCGCCGGCAAGGTCGCGCTCACGGTCGATGCCAATGACGAGACGCTGCTCGGCATCATCGAGGCACTCAAGCCCGACATGCTGCAGCTGCACGGCAAGGAGACGCCTGAGCGGGTCGCGACGGTGCGCTCGCGCTTCGGCCTGCCGGTGATGAAGGCGCTGCCGATCGCTCAGCGCGGCGACCTGTCGCCGATCCGCGAATATGCCAACGTCGCCGACCGGCTGCTGTTCGACGCGCGCGCGCCGCAGGAGGCGACGCGGCCGGGCGGTCTCGGCAGAACCTTCGACTGGACCTTGCTGCAGGGCATCGATCCGAAGATCAATTTCATGCTGTCGGGCGGTCTCGACGCGACGAACGTGGCGCAGGCGCTGGCCATCACCAACGCGCCGGGTGTCGACGTGTCGTCCGGCGTCGAGCGCGCGCCGGGCGAGAAGGACCTCGGCAAGATCCGCGCCTTCATCCGCGCCGCGCGCGCGGCCGAGCATACGATGAAACCGCTGCTGGAGCTGCGATGAGTGCCTTTTTGTCAT
>CAZNTY010000115.1:0-24192 GCA_964576085.1 uncultured Undibacter sp.
AACTGGAAGCCGACCAGCACCACCACCATGCCGATGAGTTGCGCCAGCGTCGGCACCACGCCGAGCGTGAGGTAGCCGATCACGACGCCGAACACCGGCACCAGGGCCGGGAAAGTCGCTGCCCGGCCGGCGCCGAGCGCGAACACGGCATGTGTGAACAGGTAGATCGACAAGACGCCGGCGAAGCCGCCCTGGACGACCGCCTGAAGCAGGTTTTCCAGGAGGCCGTGCTGCGCCAGCGCGCTCCAGCCGAAAACGGCCAGATAAGCGGGCGCCAGCAGGACCATCGAGAGACCGGCGACGGCGACCACGGCCTGCGCTCCCGGTACGCTCCATTGCCGCACCAATGTGCCGAACGCGGCCCAAAATACTCCGGCCGTCACGAACAGCAGATCGCCGCCGACCCCTGCGCCCCCGATCGTCGTGAGCGATTCTGCGCCGAAGATCAGCAGCCCTGCGATGATGGTGGCGGCGCCGGCGAGCCGCTGCAGCGAAACGCTCTCATGCAGGAACGTCGCCGCGAAGATCAGCCCGGCGAGCGCCGCGCAGGCCGGCTGGATCGTGGTGCCGTGGCCGAGCGGCACCAGGATGAAGCCACTATAGGCGAGCAGCGCCTGCGGTGGGCCCGAAAAGACCGTCATCGCCAGGCCGCGGCGCCAGCCGACGCCGCCGGCATTGGCCAGGCCGGCGCGGACGAATGACGGCAATACCATCACGCCGCTCCAGAAGAAGCGGTGAAAGGCGATGTCGGCCGGCGTAAAGCCGATCTGGATGCCGTGCTTGGCGGCGACGAAGCCAGCCGCCCATGCCGCGGCGGCGAGCGTGCCGCACACGACGCCGATTGTCAGCAGCGCTCTCTGTGTTTTGTCTGGTGCAGCCATCGCGGTTGGACGGGTGACGAGAGCCCGGCTGATACTCTAGGATTGCAATGAGGTCCAATCGGCAAACCACATCGCTGCTTTCAGGGAAGAAATCTCATGGCGAAACCGCGGAAAGTCATCATCACCTGTGCCATCACCGGCTCGATCCATACGCCGTCGATGTCGCCTTATCTGCCGGTCACGGCGGAGCAGATCGCGGACAATGCCATCGCCGCGGCCGAGGCGGGCGCGGCTATCGTCCATTTGCATGCGCGCAACCCCCAGGACGGCCGGCCGGACCAATCACCCGAGGCTTTCGCACCGTTTCTCAAGGTCATCAAGCAGCGCTCCGGCGTGGTGGTGAACATCACCACCGGCGGCGCGCCGACCATGTCGATCGAGGAACGTGTGCGGCCGGCGGCGACGTTCAAGCCGGAGGTGGCCTCGCTCAACATGGGGACGATGAATTTCGGTCTTTATCCGATGATCGACCGCTACAAGGGCAAGTTCAGGCACGATTGGGAATTGCCGTATCTCGAGAACTCCAAGAAGAGCATGTTCAAGAACACCTTTGCGGACATCGAGTACATCCTGACCACCTGTGCCGAGAACAACACCCGCTTCGAAGTGGAGTGCTACGACATCGGTCATCTCTACACGCTCAGGCATTTCCTCGACCGCGGCGTGATCAAGCCGCCGGTATTTGTGCAGTCGGTATTTGGCATCCTCGGCGGCATTGGGCCGCACCCTGAAGACATCATCATGATGAAGCGTACGGCCGACCGGCTGCTCGGTGACAATTACCATTGGTCGGTGCTCGGCGCCGGCGCCAATCAGATGCGGGTTGCGGCGATGGCCGCTTCGATGGGCGGCAATGTCCGCGTCGGCATGGAGGACTCGCTCTGGATCGGTCCCGGCAAGCTCGCCGAGAACAATGCCCAGCAGGTCACCCAGGTGCGCAAGATTCTCGAAGGTCTTGGGCTCGCGATCGCCAGCCCCGATGACGCCCGCGAGATCCTGTCGCTCAAGGGTGGAGACAAGGTGGCGTTCTGATTGATCTTGTCATTCTGGGGCGCGCGCGTGAGCGCGCGAGCCCGGAATCCAGGGGCCAAAAGCATGGCCTATTACGTTTATCTTCTAGCGAGCGACCGAAACGGCACATTGTATGTCGGCGTCACGAATGACTTGGTTCGCCGAGTCTATGAACACAAGAACAAGCTGCATCGAGGCTTTACTGCGGCTTACGGGGTTGGCCGGCTGGTCTGGTTCGAGAGTTACGACCACCCCGAAAACGCCATCGCACGTGAAAAGGAATTGAAGAAGTGGCGCGCGCCTGGAAGCTGCGTCTAATTGAGGAGTCGAACCCTCAATGGCTCGATCGGTATGATGAGATTACGAAATGAATGTCATTTCCGGGGCGCTCGAGAAGCGGGCGAGCCCGGAATCCAGAGTTACGAGCACTGACGTCGATGTTGTCAATCTCATCGCAGTTAGGAGCCGCGTTTTGCTGCTCCTGGATTCCGGGTTCGCGAGCTTCGCTCGCGCCCCGGAATGACAATAAATAAAGGGCCTTCATGCCGCATTACACACCGCTGATCTCGACCATCGTGGCGGGGTTGGTGCTGGCCTTCGTGCTGGCCGCCGTCGCGCAGCGACTGCGGATTTCGCCGCTGGTCGGCTATCTGGTGGCGGGGGTGTTGCTCGGTCCCGGCGTGCCTGGCTTTTTCACCGCCGACCAGGCGCTCGCCAACGAGCTGGCCGAGATCGGCGTCATCCTGCTGATGTTCGGCGTCGGCCTGCATTTCTCGCTGAAGGATTTGCTGGCGGTGCGCCGGATCGCGCTGCCCGGCGCCGTGGTGCAGATCGCCGTCGCCACCGTGCTCGGCGTCGCGCTGGCCGCCTGGCTCGGCTGGCCGATCGGCGGCGGGCTGGTATTCGGCCTCTCGTTGTCGGTCGCCAGCACGGTCGTGCTGTTGCGCGCTCTGCAGGAGCGGCGCCTGATCGGCACCGAGCGGGGCCGCATCGCGGTCGGCTGGCTGATCGTCGAGGATCTGGCGATGGTGTTGACGCTCGTGCTGTTGCCGGCGCTGGCGCCCTTTTTCAACGGCACATCCCAGCCCGGCGCGAGCCTGCTCGCTTTGCTGGTGCCGCTCGCCGTCACCATCGGCAAGGTGATCGCCTTCGTCGCGGTCATGCTGATCGTCGGCCGTCGGTTCATTCCATGGCTGCTGCATGTCGTCGCCCATACTGGCTCGCGCGAGCTGTTTCGCCTTGCGGTGCTTGCGGTCGCGCTGGGCGTCGCGTTTGCCGCGGCGATGTTGTTTGACGTGTCGTTTGCGCTCGGCGCGTTCTTTGCCGGCATGGTAATGAGCGAATCCGAACTGAGTCAGCGCGCGGCGTCCGAGACGCTGCCGCTGCGCGACGCCTTTGCCGTGCTGTTCTTCGTCTCGGTCGGCATGCTGTTCGACCCGATGATCGTGATCGACGAGTTCCTGCCGCTGCTGGCGACGCTGCTCATCATTGTGCTCGGCAAAACTGTCGCTGCCTTCGCCATCGTGCGCGCGTTCCGCTATCCGAATTCGACCGCGCTGACGATCTCGGCAAGCCTCGCGCAGATCGGAGAGTTTTCGTTCATCCTCGCCGGTCTCGGTGTCGACCTCGGACTTCTGCCGGAGCGCGGCCGCAATCTCGTCCTTGCCGGCGCCATCGTGTCAATTCTGCTTAACCCGCTGTTCTTCGCCTTGCTGGACCGCATCCTGACCAAAACGCCCGACAGCAGGTCGGTACCGGCAAAGGCTCCCGCAAGCCGCGAACCGGTGGCGAAGACCGCGCTGGTCAACCACATCGTGTTGATCGGCCACGGCCGGGTCGGACGCTTCATTACCGCGACGGCGCCGGCCGGCATTGCGCCGTTCCTGATCGTCGAAAGCGATGCCGATATCGCGGCTGCCGTGACGGCAGGTGGCGGCAATGCCATCGGCGGCAATGCTGCCGATCCTGAAGTGCTGGCCGCCACCAATCTCCCTGCGGCCCGCTGTCTTCTGGTGGCCATTCCGGATGCCTTCGAGGGCGGCCAGGTGGTGCAGCAGGCGAGGGCGGTCAATCCGTCGCTGCCGATCGTGGCCCGCGCACATTCGGAAGCCGAGATCGAGCATCTGATGAAGCACGGTGCGACCGCCGTGGTCATGGGCGAGCATGAGATCGCCAAGGCGATGCTGGCCCTGATCCCGGCCGCGCCGGAAAGCGCCTCCGGCCGGCCATAAAGCTGCGAAAATTCGCGATCTGTGCAATCTGGCATTGCGATTGAGTCGCAATGTCCCTCCAATGGGACTCCGGAGTCTCGACGGCACATGGGCATCCTCGACGGCGTCAGCCTTGCGACCCTGCTGGGCAGCCTGCTGGTATTGGCGGGCGTGCTGTCGAGCCTGCTGGCGATGCGCTTCGGCGCGCCGTTGCTGCTGGTGTTCCTGATCATTGGCGTGCTGGCCGGCGAATCCGGCCCCGGACATCTCAAATTCGATGACGTCGGCACCGCCTATACGGTCGGCTCGCTGGCGCTGGCGCTGATCCTGTTCGATGGTGGGGTGCGGACGCGGTTCTCCGCGTTCCGCAGCGTGCTGGCGCCGGCTGCGACGCTGGCGACCTTCGGTGTGCTGATCACCGCGCTGGTGATCGCCCCGGTCGCACATCTCGTGCTCGGAACGAGCTGGACCGAAGGCCTGCTGGTTGGCTCGGTGATCGCATCGACCGATGCCGCCGCGGTGTTTTTTCTGATCAACACCCGCGGCCTGCGACTGCGCTCGCGCATCAACGCCACGCTCGAAGTGGAGTCCGGCGCCAACGATCCGTTCGCTATCTTCATGACTCTCGCTCTGGTCGAAATCCTGCTGACGGGCAACAAGTCATGGCCCGAGCTTGCGATCGACCTGCTTCGGGAGGGCGTCGTCGGCGGTGTGCTCGGGCTCGTCGGTGGCCGGCTGATCACCCTGGTGCTCAACAGGGTTGGCCTAGCGCAGGGGCTGTCCGCTCCGTTCGTCGCGGTTGGCGCGCTCGTGATCTTTGCCTTCGCCAACGTGGTTCACGCCTCGGGCTATCTCGCGGTCTATCTCGCCGGTCTTGTCGTTGGCAACCAGAAGATCCGCGCGCACAGCTCGGTCGTGGTATTTCTGGATGCTATCACCTGGCTGGCGCAGATCGTGATGTTCGTGTTGCTCGGCCTGCTGGCATGGCCGGAGCGGCTGCCGCACAGCGTCGTCGGCGCGGTCGTCGTGGCGCTGACGCTGATGCTGGTGGCCCGGCCGGCGGCCGTGTTCCTCTGTCTCGCGCCGTTTCGGTTCGAATGGCGGGAAAAGCTGTTCATCGCCTGGGTCGGCCTGCGTGGCGCGGTCAGCATCTTTCTCGCCTCGATCCCGCTTCTGGTCGGACTGCCGTCGGCTTATCTCTATTTCGATGTTGCCTTCATGGTGGTGCTGATCTCGCTGCTGGTGCAGGGCTGGACGTTGTCGACTGCCGCGCGCCGGCTCGGCGTCGCGCTGCGCCGCAGCGACCTCGCGCCGCAACGGGTCGAGCTGGATCTGCCGGGACAGCTCGAGCAGGAGCTGGTCGGCTATTCGGTCGCCGCCAACAGTCCCTACCTGCGCCGAGGGCTCATTCCCTCCTGGGCAAAGCCGACTTTGTTCGTGCGCGAGCAGCGCATCCTGACGCCCGAAGAAGCGAAGACCGTGCATGCCGGGGATTACGTCTATCTTCTGGCGCCGCCGGAGAAAGCGCAGGCGCTCGACCGCTTCTTTGTCGATATGCCGCCGCCACGCGCGCCCGACCCGCGACTGCTCGGCGACTTCTTCGTGCCGGCGACGGCGACGCTCGGCGCGCTGGCCGAGATCTACGGGCTGCATATCTCGCCGGACCATATGGACGTTTCGCTGGCGGACCAGTTCACCGACGAGCTCAAGCGGCCCGTCAAGCAGGGCGACATCATTCACGTCGGGCCGATCGCGCTGCTGGCGCATGCGGTCGCAAAAGGCCGCGTCACCACCGTCGGCTTGCAGCTCGCCGAGCCGGATGAGGCCGACGACTGGCGGCACCGCCTGAGGGCGGTGCTTGCGCGGCCCAAGAAATGGTTCGGGTTAGATTGAGCGGCCGGCGAGACGCGGGCCGTATTGCACCAGCGCGGCGCCGCCGAACAGCACCGCCGCCCAGAACAGGTCGCCCAGCACGGTCCTGTCGAGGAACGGCAAGGCGGCGACATAGCACTGCACGAGGCCCTGCCAGTCGCGGCTGTAGAGATCGCCGAAGGCCCAGACCGCGAAATTCGTGGTGACGAAGAAGACCAACGAGGATGCGACCATCGCCGACGGCACCGCAATCAGCGCGCGTCCGTCGCGCGTCAGGATGCCGAGCAGCGCCGGCAGTGCGATCGCCGCGTAAACCGTGAGCGTGATCCGCCAATCGTCGCCGGCCAGCATCGTGTTGCTCAGAACGAGGGCCAGGAACGGCACCGCGAAGGCGAGCCCGGGCGTGCGCACCATGCGGCCGGCGAACAGCGCGCTCGCGGCGAACGGCCACAGCCCCGGGACGTGCGGCACCAGCCGCGCCAGCACGTCAAAGCCGATCAGGAAGGCCACCAGCAGGAGATCCAGTCCGAGAGTTGTCCGGTTGCAGGCTTTCGGCGGCATGTCGCTGTCCTTACTTGCGTCGGGCGGACGCTATCACATTCGCCGCCCGTGATTCCACCCATTCGTCGACGATCGTTCTCAGCGCGTCGAGGCCGTCGGTCAGTGCCGCGGGGCCTGGCTGCAGGATCAGCGTCGACTTGACCTCGCGCAGGAAGCCGGTCGCGACCGCCGGCACGGTGGCAAAGCCCGGACGGGCCGCGACCCTGCCTGGCGCGAATTTCTTGCCGCACCAGGACCCGATGATGATGTCCGGCGCCGCGGCGATGACCTGATCCGCCGAGACGATCCGCTCTCTGGCATTCTTGCGCGCGGCGAGTTGCGGCAATACGTCGATGCCGCCGGCCGCCTCGATCAGCTCCGACACCCATTGGATGCCGGAGATCATCGGCTCGTCCCATTCCTCGAAATAGATGCGCGGGCGACGGGGCAGGCGGGCGCGATGAGCGCGCGCGGCGTCGACGCGGGCCGCCAGTGTCGTCGCAAGCGCCTCCGCCTTTCCGCTCGCGCCGACCAAGGCGCCGAGCGTGCGGATCATGTCGAGGATGCCGGCGATGTCGCGTTGGTTGAAGGCATGCACGGCGACGTTGGCCCGTATCAGCTCGGCGACGATATCGGCCTGCAAATCCGAGAACGTCAGAACGAGATCGGGTTCGAGCGCCAGAATCTTCGGCAGGTCGGCCGAGATAAAGGCGGAGACGCGCGGCTTCTCCTTGCGCACCTGCGGCGGCCGCACCGCGTAGCCCGAGACGCCGACGATGCGTGCGTCCTCGCCGAGAAGGTAAAGCGTCTCGACAGTTTCCTCTGTGAGGCAGACGATTCGGGCCGGCGGGAACATAGTTCAGTCTATCTTTTTCTCGTCCCGGGCGCAGCGCAGCACGACGTGGTGCGCTGCAGACCCCGGGGGCCATTCCCAATTCGGACTCTGGGCGGGTCCCCGATGTGCGGTGCACCGTTGACGCGCCGCACCGCGTCCGAGACACGCTAAAGCAACTCCGTGCCACCCGTCGCCTTGACGCGGCCGGCATCCAGCAGCACGACGCGGTTCGCGAGCGCCTTGACCTCGTTGGAATCGTGGCTGACATAGATCATCGGCAGCCGCGTCTCGTCGCGCAGCCGAGCGAAATACGGCAGGATATCCTGCTTGCGGCCGGCGTCGAGCGAGGCCAGCGGCTCGTCGAGCAGCAGCAGGCGCGGGCGCATGAGAAGGGCGCGGCCGAGCGCCACGCGCTGGCGCTCGCCGCCGGACAGCGCGCCCGGCCGTCGCTTCAGCAACGGCGCGATGTCGAGCAGCTCGACGACACGCCTGAATTGCGCCTCGTCGCGCGGCTTTCCGCTCATCCACCGCCCGTAATCGAGGTTGCGCGCGACCGACAGGTGCGGAAACAGCCGCCCGTCCTGAAACACGTAACCGATCTGGCGGCGATGGATCGGCTGGTCTCGCCCGGTTGCGCCGTCGAACAGCACCTCGTCGTCGAGCACGATGCGGCCGCGGTCCGGGCGGACCAGGCCGGCGATCATGCCAACGATCGACGTCTTGCCGGAACCCGACGGGCCGAACAGCGCGGTCACGCCGCTTTCGCTCTGAAAGGCGGCGTTGACCGTAAACGTGCCGAGCCGCTTCTCGACATCGACCGTCAGCATGTCAGACGCCGTGGACCCGCGCGCCGGCCCGTCGCCCGAACCACTCGGAGACGATGAGCGCGCCGAGCGAGATCAATACCGCGATGACGACCAGCTTCAGTGCCTGCGCGTCGCCGCCGGGTACCTGCGTCAGCGTGTAGATCGCGGCCGAGATGGTCTGCGTCTCGCCGGGAATATTGGAGACGAAGGTGATGGTCGCGCCGAATTCTCCCAGCGCGCGCGCAAAGGCGAGCACGGCACCGGCGATGATGCCCGGTAATGCGAGCGGGAGCGTCACGGTCGCGATGATCCAGGCCCGGCTCGCGCCGAGCGTGGCCGCGGCGTCCTCAAAGCGCCGGTCGACCGCCTCGATCGACAGCCTGATCGCTCCGACCATAAGCGGAAAGGCCATTACGCCGCAGGCGAGCGCCGCGCCGGTCCAGCGGAACGAAAATACGATGCCGACGTCGGCCAGCGCCTCGCCCAGCAGGCCGCGCCGGCCGAACGTCAGCAGCAGCAGGTAGCCGGTGACGACCGGAGGCAGCACCAGCGGCAGATAGATCAGCGCGTTGAGCAGCGACTTGCCGGGAAAATTCTTGCGCGCCAGCAACCACGCGACGGCGATGCCGAACGGCAACGACACCGCGGTGGCGACGAGCGCCACGCGCAGTGACAAGGCAACCGCCGTCCATTCCTGTGCAGAAAGCTCAGGCATTTTCTTCCCCCGGACGCGGCCCAGCGCGAGCGAAGCGAAGCGTCGCGCCGCTGATCCGGGACCGTCTTGAAGGCGGCATATGCGACGGTCCCGGGTCTGCGGCGCACCATCGCATGGTGCGCCGCGCCCGGGACAATAGAATTTTCTGTGGCGCCGGCATCAGGACGCCGGCTTCATCAGATAGCTGAAGCCGTATTTCTCGAACACTGTCTTGGCTTCACTGCTGCGCAGGAACTGCAAGTATTTCTGCGTATCGGGTTTTGCGTTCGCGGTGGCGGCGGCCGGATATGTCACCGGATCGTAGGAGCCGTCCGGGAAATGGCCGATGATCTTGACGTTCGGCTCGATCTTGGCGTCGGTCTCGTACACGATACCGATCGGTGTCTCGCCGCGCGCCACGAAGGCAAGCGTGGCGCGCACGTTCTCGGCCTGCGCCAGCTTCGGCTCGGCCTTGGCCCAGGCGCCGAGCTTTTCCAGCGCCGCCCTGGCATAGAGCCCGGCGGGCACCGCCTTGACGTCGGCAACCGCGATGCGGCCGTCGCCGGCGAGCTTGGCGATGTCGAAACCCGGGCCGATCTCAACTTTCGACAGCTTGGAGTCCTTGCCGGCAATCAGGACAAGCTTGTTGCCGAGCAGGTTGAAGCGGGTGTCGTCCTTGATCAGCTTCTTGCCGGCGACATAGTCCATCCATTTCAGGTCGGCGGAGATGAAGGCGTCGGCCGGCGCACCGGATTCGATCTGCTTGGCGAGCGCCGAGCTCGCGGCGTAGCTCGCGCTGATCTTGACGTTGCTCGCCTTGGTGAAGGCGGCGTTGACGTCATCCAGCGCGTTTTTGAGCGAGGCGGCGGCGAACACCGTCAATGTCTCCTGTGCCGAGGCCGGTTGCGACAAAATGCCGAGCGCCAAAGCGGCAGCAGCGACGAAATTCAAGACAGTCTTCTTCATGTGCGTCCTCTCTTTGATTTGATTCAATCGGGTGTGACGGCGACAGCAATCGAGTCCGCTGCCACTCCACTCAGTTCGATGACAAACGGCGTGGCCGCGAGGTCGAATTTCACGCTCTTGCGGATGCCGTCGCAGCCGGTCGCGCCCGTGAAAGCACCGGACTTCAGCGCGGTGCCGTTCTGGAATACGTCGACCCAGCCGCCGACCGACAGCGTGATGCGATAGGTGCCGGCGCGAGGCGGGGCCGCGAGCCGGACAAAGCCCGAATGGGTACCCGCCTTCGGCGCGCGGGTGGGCGCGTTCGGCAGGTTCACGGTATCGGCCGGCGCCAGCGCGAGCCTGAAGGCGCTGTCCACGGCCTGCAGCGCGGCGCCGTTCTGTACCGGTGCGGCGCTCGACAGCAGCGCGCGCTCCCTGTCAATCGGCCATTTGAACTTGTCGCAGCCCGCCGGCTCCTGCGCCAAGGCCGGCGCGGCCATCACCAGCGCAACGATCAGGAAAACCCGGCGCATCACTCGACCGCGATCATCACGTCCGAAGCCTTGATGACGACGATGGCGTTGCCGCCGCTCTTCAGGCCGAGCTCATCGACCGCCTCGTTGGTGATCGACGCGGTGATGACATTGCCGTTGCCGATATCGACGCGGACGTGGGACGTCGTCGCGCCCTTGCGGACTTCGATGATCCTGCCCTTGATCTGGTTGCGCGCGCTGAGGCGGAAGCCTGAAGGCATCGGCGGTTCTCCTTCGCGCGCCTGGGCGCGCCGGGTCGGAGTGGATTGGGGAAGCCGGAACCGCCGTTCCGTTTTTTTGCGGCGCACGCACAGCGCGCCGCGAGGCACCATGAACCTTAGCAAGTTCACCCGGCCGCGGTAAAGTAACCGGCATGGACGAGGGGGACTTCGATTACATCGTCGTGGGGGCCGGCTCGGCGGGCTGCGTGCTGGCCAATCGGCTGTCGGCCGATCCGAACAATCGCGTGCTGTTGCTCGAAGCGGGCGGCCGCGACAACTGGATCTGGTTCCACATCCCGGTCGGCTACCTGTTCGCGATCGGCAATCCGCGCTCGGACTGGATGTTCAAGACCGAGCCGGAGCCCGGCCTCAACGGCCGCGCGCTCAATGACCCGCGTGGCAAGGTGATCGGCGGCTGCTCGGCGATCAATGCGATGGTCTACATGCGCGGCCAGGCCGGCGATTATGACCACTGGCGCCAGCTTGGTCTGCCGGGCTGGTCGTGGTCTGACGTGCTGCCCTATTTCAAGAAGCACGAGCACCACTTCCTCGGCGAGAGTGAACACCATGCGGTCGGCGGCGAGTGGCGCATTGAACATCCGCGTCTGCGCTGGGACATCATCGACGTCTGGCGGGAGGCGGCGGCGCAATACGGCATTCCGAAATGCGATGACTTCAACACCGGCGACAACGAGGGATCCTGCTACTTTCACGTCAATCAGAAGCGCGGCCGGCGCTGGTCGGCGGCGCGCGGTTTCCTCAAGCCGGTGCTGCATCGGAAGAACCTGCGCCTCGAGACCGGCTGCCTGGTCGAAGGGCTCGTCATCGACCACAAGCGCGCGACCGGCGTGCGCTACCGCCAGAACGGTGAGACGAAAACCGCGCGCTGCCGCGGCGAGGTGATCCTGTCGGCCGGCGCGATCGGCTCGCCGCAGATCATGATGCTGTCGGGCATCGGGTCGGGCGCCGACCTTGCGGCGCTCGGCATTCCCGTCGTGCACGACCGGTCCGGTGTCGGCGCCAACCTTCACGACCATTTGCAACTGCGGCTGATTTACAAGGTCGCCGGCATCCGCACGCTCAACGAGATGTATGGCTCGCGGCTGGCGCAGATGAAAATGGGCCTCGACTATGCGCTGTTTCGCAAGGGGCCGTTGACGATGGCGCCGTCGCAGCTTGGCGCCTTCACCCGCTCCGATCCGACGCAGGACCGGCCGAACCTGCAGTACCACATCCAGCCGCTGTCGCTCGACAGATTCGGCGACCCGCTGCATCCGTTCCCGGCCTTCACCGCCAGCGTCGCCAATGTGCGGCCGACCAGCCGCGGCTGGCTCAGGCTCAAGTCGCGGGATCCGGCGGCGGCGCCATCGATCCATCCGAATTACCTGGCGACGCCGGAAGATCGCCGCATCGCCGCCGAGTCGATCCGCATCACTCGCCGGATTTCCGCCCAGCCGGCGCTTAAGCCCTACAATCCGGTCGAATATCTGCCCGGGCCCCAGGTGCTCGATGACGACGAGGCGGCGCTCGAGCACGCCGCCGGCGATATCGGCACCACCATCTTCCATCCGGTCGGCACCGCGAAAATGGGCCGCGATGATGACGTGAAGGCCGTGGTGGACGCCCGGCTGCGCGTGATCGGGTTCGACCGCCTGCGGGTTGTTGATGCCTCGATCATGCCGTCGATCACCTCTGGCAACACCAACTCGCCAACCATTATGATTGCCGAGAAGGGCGCCGCGATGATTCTGGAGGACGCCAAAGCTCGCTAGCCGGTTTCGCTCTTGATGGGGATGCAGGAGGGCACCATGGATCTTGTCGCACGCGTGAAGGGTATTCTGCTCGATCCGAAAGCCGAGTGGCCGGTGATCGAGCGCGAGCCGGGGGACGTCGGCACGCTGTTCTCGAGCTACGTCGCGTTCGTGGCGGCAATTCCGCCTGTCTGTGCCTTCATCGGCACGTCGCTCATCGGCATTCGCGGCTATCACGTCGGCATCGTCGCCGGTCTGACGCACGCGGTGGTGAGCTACATATTCGCCTTCATCGGCGTCTATATCGCGGCACTGATCATCGATTTCCTCGCGCAGACCTTCGGCGCGCAACGCAATTTTGAGAACGCGCTGCGGGTGGCGTCCTATGCGCCGACCGCGGCCTGGGTGGCCGGCGTCTTCAGTCTCATCCCGTTCCTCGGCTTCCTGATGATTCTCGGCCTCTACAGCTTCTACCTGCTGCACACCGGCATCGTCGCGCTGATGCGGCCCCCGGCCGACAAAGCGGTGGTCTATACGATCAGCGCCGTGGTCTGCCTGGTCGTGCTGTGGATGATCATCGCCAGCATCCCGGTGATGCTGCTCGGCGGCACGATGATGATGTGATCGCGCTCTACGGCAGCGCCTTGAGGTGCCGGATCGGGCGGCCGGGCGCGATGGCCTGCGCGGCGGCCACGATCGCGTTGGCATCGATACCGTAGTGCCGATAAAGGTCGGCGATCGAGCCGGTCTGGCCGAAATGCTCGACGCCGAGCGAGCGGGTGCGGTGGCCGTGGACCGCGCCAAGCCAGGCGAGTGTCGCCGGGTGGCCATCGAGCACGGTGACGAGGCCGCAATGCGGTGGCACCTCGCCGAGCAGCCGCTCGATGTAGGAGCGCGCGTGGACGAGGCCTCGCTCGCGGGCGCGCTGCGCCGCGGTCCAGCCGGCATTGAGCCGGTCCGCCGACGTAACCGCCAGCAGGCCCACGTCGCGGCGATCCTCCGCCATCAGCCCGACCGCTTCAATCGCCTCCGGCGCCACCGCGCCGGCATAGGCGACGACCACCTGGCAGTTCGGTCCCGGCTTCCGCAGCCAGTAGGCGCCGTCGACGATCTGCTGGCGCAGGTCCTCCGTCATCGCGCGCTTGAGCTGCTCGATCGGCCGCGTCGACAGCCGCAGATAGACCGAGCCGCCGGTCTCGTCGCGCAGCCAGTTGCGCTCGGAGATTTCGCCGCCTTCCTTCTGCATGTAGGCGAACGACCACGCCATGATCGTCGCCAGCTCGTCGACGAAGGCCGGCTCGAACGAGGCCAGGCCGTCCTGCGCCAGCCCGATCAGCGGCTCGGCGATCGACTGGTGCGCGCCGCCTTCGCCCGCCAGCGTAATGCCGGAGGGCGTCGCCACGATCATGAAGCGGGCGTCCTGGTAGCAGGCGTAGTTGAGCTGATCGAGGCCGCGCGCGATGAACGGGTCATAGACCGTGCCGACCGGCAGCAGCCGCACGCCGTTGATCGAATGTGACAGGCCGAGCGCCGACAGTGCGATGAACAGGTTGGCCTCGGCGATGCCGAGCTCGAGGTGCTGGCCTTTCGGCGAGAACTCCCAGTGGAACGTCGAGGGAATGCTCTCGCTCTTGAACGTGTCGGCCACCGTCTCGCGCGCGAACAGGCCGCGCCGGTTGACCCAGCCGCCGAGATTGGTCGACACCGTGACATCGGGTGACGTGGTGATGATGCGCGCCGCGAACTCATCCTGTCGCCGGCCGATATCATTGAGGATCGCGCCGAAGCCGGCCTGCGTCGACATGGTCGCCGCGATCGTCACCGGCAGCTCGTTCGGCACGGGAATCTGCGGTGCCCTCAGGCGGCGCGGGCCGCCCTGCGCGAACGGCGCCTTGGCGAGGAAATCCTCGATTGCCGCCACATCGTCGAGGCCCTCGAACCGATCCCATTCGTGGCCCTCGCGCACATTATTGGCCTTGCGGAATATCTCCATCTGCGCCGGCGTCATCAGCCCGGCGTGGTTGTCCTTGTGGCCGGCCATCGGCAGGCCGAAGCCCTTGATGGTGTAGCAGATGAAGCAGGTCGGCCTGTCAGTCCTGACCGCGTGGAAGGCATCGAGCACCGCCGGCAGGTCGTGGCCGCCGAGATTGTTCATCAGCGCCGCGAGCTCCTCGTCGGAGCGTTTCTCGATCAGCCGGGTCACATCGCCCTGATCGCCGATCTCGTCGTTGAGGCGCTTGCGCCAGGCCGCGCCGCCGGCAAACACCAGCGCCGAATAGAGCGGGTTCGGACAGTTGTCGATCCAGGCGCGCAGCTTGTCGCCGCCCGGCTCCTTGAACGCCGCCTGCTGCAGCGAGCCGTATTTGACGATGACGACATCCCAGCCGAAATTCTTGAACAGTTGCTCGTAGCGCTCCCACAGCCCCTCGCGCACCACGGCGTCGAGGCTCTGCCGGTTGTAGTCGACGACCCACCAGCAGTTGCGCAGGCCCTGCTTCCAGCCTTCCAGCAGCGCCTCGAAGATGTTGCCCTCGTCGAGCTCGGCGTCGCCGACCAGCGAGATCATGCGGCCTTCGGAGCGCTCGAGTCCCCAGCCGTGCATGCGCACATAGTCCTGCGTCAGCGACGAGAACAGGGTTTGCGCCACGCCAAGGCCGACCGAGCCGGTCGAGAAATCGACATCGTCGGCATCCTTGGTGCGCGAGGGATAGCTCTGCGCGCCCTTGTAGCCGCGGAAATTCTCCAGCCGCTCGCGGGTCTGCCGGCCGAGCAGATATTGGATCGCGTGGAAGACCGGCGACGCGTGGGGCTTTACCGCGACGCGATCCTCCGGTTTGAGCACGTCGAAATAGAGCGCCGTCATGATCGTCGCCAGCGAGGCGGACGACGCCTGGTGCCCGCCGACTTTCAGCCCGTCGGCATTCTCGCGCAGGTGGTTGGCATTGTGGATCATCCAGCTCGACAGCCAGAGGACCTTCCTTTCGAGCGCGCGCAGGACAGCGAGATTGGACGTCATGATCGTGAAACCCGGTGAGGCTGCCAGTATCGGCTTTTCAGGCCGATGATTTCTGCCAATATCCGCCCCAATAGCCGTAAAATATGGCAGATTCCATCATTCCACACCGCAGGAAGGCGCAAATATGCCAACACCGGCCAGGGCCCTCGACGACACAGATCGCAAAATTCTCGCGCTGCTGCAGGAAGACGGCCGCATCAGCCTTGCGGATTTGGCCGACAAGGTCGGGCTGTCGCCGTCGCCATGCCTGCGCCGCATGCGCAACCTGGAGAGGGCCGGCGTCATTGCGCGTTATGTCGCAGTGCTCGACCAGCAGGCGGTCGGCCTGTCGGTCAGCGTCTTCATCTCGATCAAGCTCGCCAGCCAGAAGCAGGATGCGCTCGACCGCTTCGCCAAGACGATCTCGCGCTGGCCCGAAGTGCTCGAGTGCTACCTGATGACCGGGCCGCGCGACTATTGGCTGCGCGTCGTGGTGCCGGATCTCGCCGCCTATGAGCGCTTCCTCAAGCAGAAGCTCACGCGCGTCGACGGCGTCGCTTCGATCGAATCGAGCTTCGCGCTGGAGCAGGTCAAGTACACGAACGTGCTGCCGCTGAACTGATGTGTCATGACGTGCTCACATCCGGCCATCAGTCGCACTCCTCCCCTTTTTTCCACGCGGGCGTATCGGCGATTGCGCCGGTAACGTCCTCCGTGGAATCCGCTGTGCCCTTGTTGTCCATGGGTGTGATCGTAACATCACCAAAGGCAAGTTTATTTGCTGCCGTCCCGAACGCATACAGGCCAACCGATCCGGTCGTATAGGTCGTGTCCTTGACCGTGGTGATCAGATGGTCATTGAGGTACCACGACATTTGCGCACCTCTGACTTTCACTTTGATCGATTTCACTGGCTGCGAGTTGGTCGCACCGCATTCACTATAGAGGCCGGTCGCTCCTCCCGCGGAGGTCTTAACGTTGAGCTGTTCATAGCGGCTTACGCCCATTGTGAAGGCGTAGGTCTTGTCGGTTGAATTGTAAGACTCGCTAAAAAAGAATCCATAGCCGGACAGGTAATTGCCGGTCGTGTTGACCTGAGCCTTGAGCAGCACGCCGAGCCCAAAGTCACCGTGTGTCGCCACGCCGCTTACCGATACATCCAGGTCGAGGTCGGAATCGCAGTTCGGCGTGAACGACATAGCCTGGGAATAGCTGGTGCCGAGCGACGGCACATAGTCCCCACTCTTGACACTCCATGTTGAGCCGATCGCCGGCTTCCATTTCTTGCCATCCGCCGCGTTGTCGAAGGTGAACGTCACCGGCTTGTTGGTCGGCGCAAGCAGGACCTCGCGCGCCGCGTCGACATCGATCCGGCGCTTCGGTATGCTGACCGCGATCACCTTCTTGCCGGTGCAGGCCAGCGCACGAACAATCTGCGCCACCTCCGCATTCGGCTTCACGTCGCGCAGCACCGCGAAAGCGCCCGCAACATGGGGGGTCGCCATCGACGTGCCGTCCATGCTCTCCTTCGTGGAGCCCGGCACCGAGGATACGATACCGACACCCGGCGCGAGCAGGGTGACGAGCTGCGAGTGGTTCGAGAACGAGGCGATCTCATCGTCCTGAGTCGTCGCGCCGACCACGATGGCCCCGCTTGCGCAGGCCGGCCTTGAGATGAAGCCCTTGCCGCCATTGTTGCCCGAGGCGACCACCGGCGCGATCTTGGCTTCGCGCAGCAGGCGGAAAATATCGACAAAGACCATCGCGTCCGTGTCGCAGGACTTTTTGTACAAACCGCTTCCAAGACTGAGATTGACCGCGGCGATCTTGTATTTCTTGCGCAGGTTGTAGACCCGCTCGAGCCCCAAAACGATATCGTCGTCATAGGCTCCGATTCCCAGATGGGCCCGATCGGTGTTCCTGCTGAAAACCTGACCCAGGATCAGATCGACCCCCGGCGCGACACCCACGATGTCGCTCCAGCGCCCGCCGCCGGCGATCCCCGCCACATGCGTGCCATGCTTGCAGGCCTCCGAAACGGCGACCGGGCAGTTCCTCGCGGCGTTCTTGCCGACCATCTTCTCCTTGCCATTGAGGCACAGGGTCTCCGCGTGGTTCGACGCATCCTCGGTCGAGTAGCACATCTCCTCGACCACGCGGCCACCAAGCATCGGGTGGTTCTCCTGCGCGCCGGAATCGAGCACGGCGATGGCGAAGCCGCTGCCGTTGCGCCCGTCGTCCCACAGCTTATCGACCTTGATCTTGGCGATATTCCAGGGCGTTGAGGCGAAGGCCTGGTTCAGGCCGACCTCGCCGATCCATTCCACCTCGCCGTCGGACAGGATACGTGCAAGCTCGTCCGCATTCACCGTCATCGCCACATAGGGAATGGTGTCATAGCTGCGGATACGATGCCGAGGCTGCGCCGCGCGCAGCGTGCGGGCGATCAAACCGTCGCGTGCCGCCGTCAGCGCCTGTGCCTGCCGCGCCACGGCGGCACTGTCCAGACGGTCCTCATCGATGAGAGCGATTGCCATCTTCACGAAGATGCGGACTCCGCCCTTGGCAGCCTTTGTCCGCAGCGCGGCAGCGGCCGGCGTTGCGGCCGCGGCCGGATTGCCGCGGATGAACAGGCCGGTGCTCGGGCTCAGTTCCTGGGAAGTGGCGGCATTTGCGAAATAGGAGGACGTGAAGGCGAGACAAAGGGCGGTCAGGACGGCGGCGAGCGTTCTGCACATGACATGACTTCCATTGGGTGATGCGTCGTCAGCCCCGGACGGGCGCGATCCTTGGCTTCAGAATCCGGACGCGGAGTCTCGGGCGGCGACACGGAATTAACTCGTGACGAAATCAGGCTGACAACGCCTCAAACCGTCGAAGCCGAGGCGCAACGGTTACGATACCCATTCGATAGCAGCCCGAGGTATTTTTGTAAATTTGTACGGGAGTCGGACGCCATCGGTCCGGCTAGGCGAAGCCCGATGATGGAGGCCAGAGAGGATCATTTTAGACAAAGCGAACCGCCTGTGCTTCGCGCTGCTGCAATCCCTATGGTCGCGCTTTTTCGCGCCACGCGGCTGTCCGTCCGGCTTTGCCGGTTGGAACCTTATCGACAAACGCGATTTGTCATTCGTCGTTCAGGAGAGACCGGAATGAGAAGACAGATTTTGCAGATAGGTCTTGCGGCGGGCCTCCTCGCGATCATCGCTCCGGCGCGGGCCGACCGCGCGCCGACACCCGACGAGCGGAACCGCATCGAGGCCGCCCTGAAGGCGGACGGCTTCACCCGCTGGAAGGGGATTGAACGCGACGACGGCGTCTGGGAGGTGGATGACGCGATCGGGCCGGACGGTCAGGAATACGACATCAAGCTGGATCAGGCGTTCAAAATCATCAAGAAAGAGCGCGACTAGGGACTCAACGTTGTCAGGGGACTGCCGATCGGCTCCCGTGCGCTCCGCGCCGAGCCGCTCCCCGGGCGGAGGCGGCATCGGCCTGCACATTCTCTCTCTGTTGGCTACTTGCTCTCTGTTGACTACTTGACCGCGCCTCCGGTGATGCCGGCGATGAAGCGGTCGAGGAAGAAGTTGTAGGCGATCGCCACCGGCACCGCGGCGATCAATGCGCCGGCCATCAGCTCGCCCCAGTAGAACACATCACCACGAACAAGGTCGGTCGTGACGCCGAGCGTGATCGGCTTCTGGTCGGATGATGACACGAAGGTCAGCGCATAGACGAATTCCTGCAGCGTCAGCGTGAAGGTGAAGATCACCACCGTGAGGATCGCCGGTATCGACAGCGGGATCGCCATCTTGATGAAGGCGCCGAACAGGCTGCAGCCGTCGACGATCGCCGCTTCCTCGATCTCGACCGGCAGCGACTTGAAAAAGCCCATCAGGAGCCAGGAGCAGAACGGAATCGTGAAGGTCGGATAGACCAGGACCAGCGACCACATGGAATTCTGCAGCCCGAGGTCGGCGATGATGCGCGACAACGGCAGGAACAGCAGGGTCGGTGGCACCAGGTAGGTCAGGAAAATTCCGATTCCCAAAGCCTCGCCCTTGCGGCTTTTCATCCGCGCCAGGGCGTAACCGGCCGGGATCGCGGTGACCAGGGTGATGAGGACGACGCAAACCCCGATCACCAGCGAATTCCACAGCCAGCGGGCGAACAGCGTCTGCTGGAACAGATATTTCACGTGCTCGAGCGTCGGCCATTCGTTCCACCAGAACGGGACGTTGGTGACGTTGTAGAGGTCGCTGTTCGGCTTGAATGCGGTGATCAGCATCCAATAGAACGGGAACGCGGCGATGATGACGAAAAAACCGACCGCGGCGTAGAACGACGTCTCGCGGAGAACACGGGCAACGGCGCGTGGCATGTCAGATCTCCCGGCGGCGGATGAACCGCAACATCAACACAACGACCACCAGCAGCACCGGCAGCATGAAGATCGAAATGGCGGCGCCATGCGAGACGTCGCCGGAGATGATGCCGGTCTGGAAGCCCGCAAAGCCCAGCACCGACGTCGCGCCGACCGGGCCGCCCATCGTCAGCAGGAAGACGATGGAGAGGTCGGTGAAGGTGAACACGATGCCGAAGATCAGGCCGATCGCCATGATCGGCAGGATCATCGGCATGATGATCTGGTAGTTGCGGCGCCAGAAGCCGGCGCCGTCGACCGTGGCGGCGTCGATCACGTCCTGCGGGACCGCGGTGATGCCGGCGAGAAAGATCACGATGGCGAACGGGAAGAAGCGCCAGGCATTGATGATGACGATGCACAGCATCGCCAGCCACGGGGTGCCGAGCCAGTTTGGCACGTCGGCGCGATCGAGGATGCCGAGCGCGATCAAGGTCCAGTTGAAGACGCTGTAGAGCGAATCGAACAGCCAGCGCCAGGCGATGGTGGCGAGCGCCACCGGAATGACGAAGGGCAGAACGATCAGCGCCCTGACGATCTTGCGGCCGGGGAACGGCCGCAGCAGCAGGAGGGCACCGAACTTGCCCAGCACGAGGCCGAGCAGTTGCGAGCCGAACGTGAAGATGAAGGTGTTGGCCAGCGTCTGGGGGAAGGTCGGATTTTCCAGGATGTCGACGAAATTTGCCAGTCCCACGAATTTCCAGGTCGGATCGTAGATCGTGTAGGCGCTGACGGAATAATAGATGGCGAGCAGGAGCGGCAATCCGACCAGCACCAGCACGTAGAGGATCGCCGGCGCGACCAGGACCGCTTCGAAGACATCACGCCGGTCCAGCAGGAGGTTGAAGCGGGTGGCCGGCTTGGCGACCGGTTCAGCGATGACGGTCATCGGACATTCCCCTTAGTGTGACGCGGCCCGATTGCCGTTCTTGTCGAAGTGCCGCAGCTCGCTGTTCTTCACGGCGAACGGATGCCACTCTCCTGGGCGAATGCTTGTCTCGTCGACGTGCGCAGGCGGCAGTTTCGCGGTGATGAGCTGCTTTGATTCGAAGCCTTCCATCACGCCGTAAACGATGCGCTCGGAGCCGAGATATTCCGACCGGTCGACGCGGAATTTGAATTCGGTGGCGGCGCCATCTTCGATCATGTCCTTGGGCAGGAAATTCTCGGGACGGAAACCGAGATAGCCGCCGCCGTTGTGGGACACGATATTCATCGGCGGCGAGCCGACAAAGGTGGCGACGAACAGGTCGGCGGGGTCGTTGTAGATTTCCGTCGGCGTTCCGACCTGACGGATTCTGCCGCGATCGATGACGGCAATGCGGTCGCCCATGCCCATCGCCTCGACCTGGTCGTGCGTCACGTAGATCGTCGTCAGACCGACCCGCTGCTGGAAGTTCTTGATCTCCTGCCGTGCCATGGTGCGCAATTTCGCGTCGAGGTTCGACAGCGGCTCGTCGAGCAGCAGCGCGGTCGGCTCGCGGACCAGCGCCCGCGCCAGCGCCACGCGCTGCCGCTCGCCGCCGGACAGCTGGCGCGGCCGCCGGTCGAGCAGGTGGCCGATGCCGAGCAGCTGCGATGCCCACTCCACCTGCTTCTCGATTTTCTCGCGGGGCACGCGCTGCGTCTTCAATGGAAACGCGATGTTGTTGCGCACCGTGTAGTGCGGATAGAGGCCGTAGCTCTGGAACATCATCGCCACGCCGCGCGCGCGGGGTGGCAGCTCGTTGACGACGGTGCCGCCGATCATGAGGTCGCCGCTCGTCTGCTGTTCAAGTCCGCAGATGATGCGCAGGAATGTCGTCTTGCCGCAGCCCGATGGGCCCAGCAGCACCATGAATTCGCCGTCCGGTATCGTGAGTGAGATGCCGTTGACGGCGGGGACGTCGCCGAACTGCTTGACGATGTCCCTCGCTACCACCGCAGACATTGAACCTCCCAGAAATTCGAATGTGCATGTTCCCGCCGCCGTCTATGTCCAGCGGACCAATTTGTTTTTGTTGGTGATCGGCGTGGCCGGGCCGCGTATCAAGCGCGGCACGGCCCCGCGCTCAGCTTCGTTGCAGCCACTTCTTGTAGATGGCGTTGCACTGCTGCGTGGCCCACTTGACCGAATCCTCGGCCGACAGCTGTCCGGTCGCCGTCTTGGCCATCATGTCGCAGACGACGAAGTCGTTGAAGACCTCGTCGACCGCCGGCCATGACGGACCGGGATAGCCCGGAGCGGCCGACCACTGGTCGGAATCCTGAAGCACCGCGAACTTGTCGTGGGGCGTCGAGGTCGGGTCGTCCGACAGCAGCGGCATCGGCTTCGGCACCAGGTTGGCGAAGCACGGGTTGTTGTAGCCTTCGCTGGCCTTGAACGCCTCCGGCCAATGATCGGCATAATATTGGAGAAACGCGAGCGCGCCTTCCTTGTTCTTGGCGAATTTCCAGACGCCGTAATATTCCGACGTGCCGCCCATGATCGCGCGGACCGGTCCTTTCGGCGCTGCCACCACGAAGGTGTCATCCGCGCCGGCCTTGTTGGACTTCTGGAAGGTCCGGTAGGCCGAGATCGGGTTGCAGATCAGCGAGGCGACTCCCGACACCAGATAGCGGTTATTGCTGGAATCGTCCCACGACAGCACTTCCGAGGTCATCGCCTCCTTGTAGAGGGCGGCGCAGAACTTGACGGCTTCGATCGTCTCCTTGCTGTTGAGCACGACCTTTTTGCCGGTTTCGTCCTGCACGGCGCCGCCGAAGCTCCACAGCAGGCCGCGCCACGTCGTGTTCGGGTCGTTGCTGTGACCGAGCGACATGCCGACCGGATGGCCCTTGGCCTTCAGCTTGGCGCCGCCTATCCGGATATTGTCCCAGGTATCGGGCTTCATCCCGATCTCGTCCCACATGCTCTTGCGGTACATCATCGGGAAGTTGATGTAGAAGTCGGGGAACGCCGACCAGGTCTTGTCGTCCTGGTTGTAGCCGATCTGCCGGCCGATCGTCGTGACCTTGCCGTACTTCTTCTCAAGTCCCTCGACGAGACTCGTGACGTCGACGAGGAATTTCCGGTAAAGGTGCGCGCCGCCGGAGCCGTTCCATCCGAAGATGTCGTGACACGATTGCGCCGATACTTCGGCGGCGGCGCGCGCCGCGACATTGCCGACGGGGATGTGGTCGACCGAGACCGAGATCTTGTTCTTCGCGCCCCAATCCTTGGCGAAATTGTCGAACCACTTGTCGTACTCCGGAACGAAGTGGCTCCACTGCACGATCGAAAGAGACTTGGTGTCCGCCAATACGCGCGACACAAACGGTGCGGAGAGCATCGGCGCAGCAGCGACGGCAAGGCCTGAATTTTTCAGGAATCGGCGTCGCGTAACGGATGCAGGCCTGTGTGTCCTGTCCATGGTAGGCTCCTCCCAGTTATATTTTTTATTGCCGCCCCCTTCACTTCACGGGCGTCATTACACTCGCTGGGAAGCCGCGGTGTAAAGTTACTTTCTGCTTAGGAAAGTGTGAGCGTCAGACGGTATTGTGTGATCGCTCGATTGCGAAATCGAATGATGAAATTATCGCTGTGCGGCGGCAGTATTAGCCGGCGCGGCCAGCACCGATTTGCAGGCGGGCGGCATGTCCGCCATCGTCAGCGGATGCGGCGGCGAGCCGACTTTCAGCTTCGGGTGCAGAACCTTGTCGGAGAACCAGTAGGCCAGGTCCTTGTCCGAGCAGCCGTCGCCACCCGGCACCGGCGGCTGCTTGCGGCAGTTCGGTGAATCGGGCGGGCATTTCAGCCGCACGTGAATGTGATCGTGGTGGCCGTACCAGGGGCGCACCTTCGCCATCCAGCTTTTGTCCTTCGGCGTCTCGACGCGGCACAGTTCTTTCTTGATCGCGGCATTGACCAGCACGCGCTCGACCTCCGGCTGCTCGGCGGCGGTGCGGATGAAGGCGATGTGCGCCGGCGTCCAGGTCTTCGGATTGATGTGCTTCCAGTCATCGGCGACCAGGTTGATCGCCGAGATGTTGTCGCGCTCCTCGCGCGTCAGCGTTCGGTCCGGCTTCGGCATGAACCAGATGTCGACATCGAGGCCGATCTGGTGGCTCATGTGGCCGAACGGCAGCGGGCCGCCGCGCGGCTGCGCCATGTCGCCGATCAGGATGCCTTTCCAGCCGGTGGCCTTGGCGGCGAGCGGCGCGAAGCGCTTGAGGAAGTTCACCAGCTCGGGATGGCCCCAGTTGCGGTTGCGCGACAGCCGCATCACCTCCCAGGTCGGGCCGTCGGTCGGCAGTTCGACGCCGCCCTGCAGGCAGCCGCGCGGGTAGTAGCCGATCGCCGCGGCCTTGCCGATCGACGGCAGTTCGGCCTTGGCGAACAGGTCCTTCGCGGCGGGGAGCGCGGCGCGCTTGAGCGCCTGATCGCTCGGCCGCTCCGGCGGCATCGGTGGATTCTCGACGACCGGCGCAGGCGCCGGCGTTGCTGGCGCGGGCTC
>CAZNTY010000116.1:0-3314 GCA_964576085.1 uncultured Undibacter sp.
GAAGCGCAAGCGCACGCTGGTGCGGCCGATCACCGAGGGCCTCAAGGCGGTGGGAGTTGCGCCCGACAAGGTCGAGGACGTGATCGTCTCGCACCTGCACTACGATCACACCGGCAACTACGATGCGTTCCCGTGCGCGAAATACCATCTGCAGGATACCGAGATGGCGTACGCGACGGGGCGCTGCATGTGCCACGCGGTGCTGAAGACGCCGTTCGAGGAAGAGGACGTCGTCGCGATGGTCCGCAAGCTGTTCGCCGGCCGCGTCAGGTTTCATGACGGCGTCGACGAGCTGGCGCCGGGCATCACCGTGCACAAGATCGGCGGCCACTCCAAGGGCCTGCAATGCGTGCGCGTGAAGACGCGGCGCGGGCACGTGGTGATCGCGTCGGATACTGCGCACCTCTACAATCACTTCGAACAGGGCCGGGTGTTTCCGACCACCTACAATCTCGCCGAGGTGCTGGAGGGCTATGACCAGCTCCGCCGGCTCGCGACCTCGCCGGCCCATATCGTGCCCGGCCACGACCCGGAGGTGTTGAAGCGCTATCCTGCCGCCAAGTCGGGCCTCGAAGGCTGGGTGGTGCGGCTCGACGCCGATCCGCGGTGACGGAGCGGCGGCCGGTGCTGCAGGGCAAATGCGCGCTGGTCACGGGAGCGACCTCCGGACTTGGCCTCGCGATTGCCGAGCGCCTCGCCGCCGAAGGCTGCCGGGTCGTTCTCAACGGGCTGGTGAGCGACGATGAAGGCGTGCGTGTGCGGGATGCGCTGGCCCGCAAGCATGGAGTCGAAGTGCGTTTCCACGGCGCGGACCTGCGGACGCCGGAGCAGATTTCGGAGCTGATGCGGTTCGCCGGCGACGTTGACGTCCTGGTCAACAACGCGGTGATGCGTCACTTCGCTCCGATCGAGGCGTTTCCGGTCGATCGCTGGAACGAATCGCTCGCGGTCAACCTGTCGGCGGCGTTTCACACCATCCGCCTCGCGCTTCCCGCCATGCGGCGGCGCGGCTTCGGCCGGATCGTCAATATCGCCTCGGTCTACAGCTTCATGGGCGCGGTCAATCGCGTCGACTACGTGACCACGAAGACCGGCCTGGTCGGCCTGACCCGCGCCGTCGCGCTGGAGACGGTCGGCACCGACATCACCTGCAATGCGATCGCACCCGGCGTTTTGCCGACCGAAGCGATCCTGCAGCGGATCGACTCCGCCGCGGAGAAGGCCGGCATGTCGGTCGAGGAGGCCACCCGGCACTATCTGGCCGCCCGGCAGCCCGGCGGCCGCTTTATCCAGATGGACAGCGTCGCCGCGTTGATCGTTGTGCTATGCAGTCCGGCCGGGCAGAGCATGACCGGCGCGGTGTTTCCGGTGGACGGCGGATGGACGATCAACTGAACGTCAGCGAACGGCTTGCGCGCTTCGTCAGCGAGTCGCGCTGGTCCGACCTGCCGGCGGAGGTCCGGCACGAGGCCAAGCGCGCGCTCGTCAATGTCTTCGCGACCGCGCTTGCCGGCTGTCGCGAGAACGCAATCGAGATCGCGTTGCGTGTCCTGTCGCCGTTCGCCGGCGCCCGCAATGCGACGATCATCGGCCGCGCAGAGCGCACCGATGCGCCGACCGCTGCCTTCCTCAATGCGGCCAGCGCCAACGTCCTCGACTTCGACGACACCCATCTCCCGACCGTCATCCACCCGACCGCGCCAGTCGCGCCGGCACTGTTCGCGCTGGCTGAGCTGCGCCCGGTCAGCGGCGCTGAGCTGCTGCACGCCTTCGTGCTCGGCGTCGAGATCGAATGCCGGCTCGGCAACGCGGTCCATCCGGCGCATTACCGCCGCGGCTGGCACATCACCTCGACCTGCGGCGTGTTCGGCGCCGCGGCCGCGACGGGCAAGCTGCTCGGCCTCGACATGCGGCATACGATCTGGGCGCTCGGCAATGCGTCGACACAGTCGTCCGGTCTCGTCGAGACTCTCGGGACCGACGCCAAGAGCTATGGCATTGGCCATTCGGCACGCGCCGGGCTGCTGGCGGCGCTGCTTGCCGAGCAGGATTTTGCCGGCCCGGAGCAGCCGCTCGAGGGTCCGCGCGGTTTTCTGGCAGTGATGGGTGAAAACCCTGACCTAGCCGCGCTCACGGAAGGGCTCGGCGAAAGCTGGCAGATCCAGCGCAACACCTACAAGCCGTACCCGTGCGGCGTTGTGCTCGCGCCGGTGATCGACGCCTGTCTTGCGCTGCTGCGGCAGGGCGTCGCGCCCGCACGCATCCGTGCCGTGCGGGTGAGCGGTCATCCACTGCTGCGCGAGCGCACCGATCGCCCCGATGTCGAGAGCGGCCGGCTGGCACAGGTGAGCGCGCAGCACAGCGTCGCGGTCACGCTGCTGACCGGCGCGGCAGGACTCGCGCAGTTCACCGACGCTGCGGTGCGCGATCCGGCGGTGCGCAGCCTGCGCGACAAGGTGCAGGTTGTGGAGGACGCCGCCATCCCGGTCGGCGCGGCGCGCGTCGAGCTTGTGCTCGACGACGGTCGTGCGCTCAGTGAGTTCGTCGCGCATGCGCGCGGCAGCGTGGAGCGGCCGCGGAGTGACACAGAACTTGAGCAAAAGCTGATCGCGCTGGCGGCGTCCGGCTGCCCCGGCCTCGACGTGAAGCCGTTGATCGCCGCGCTGTGGTCGCTCGACCGGGACGAAACCGCGGCGCAGCCGCTGCGCCTCGCCGTTCCGCCGGAGTTGAAAAAGGCGACACGATGAACCGCCCGCCTGCCGCTCCCGGCATGGCGTTCGATGAGATCGATACGCCGGCGCTGGTCATCGATCTCGACGCCTTCGAGCGCAACCTGCAGCGCATGGCGGAGACGGCCGCCGCGGCTGGGGTTCGGCTGCGGCCGCACGCCAAAACCCACAAGAGCCCGATCATCGCGCGGCTGCAGATGGAGCGCGGGGCGGTCGGCGTCTGCTGCCAGAAAGTTTCGGAAGCCGAGGTCATGGTCGCGGGCGGCATCTCCGACGTGCTGGTGTCGAACGAGATTGCCGGCCGCGCCAAGCTCGATCGCCTGGCGGCGCTGGCGCGGCAGGCGCGCATCGCGGTCTGCGTCGATGATGCCGGCAACGTCGCCGAAATCGCCGCGGCCGCGGCGCGCGCGGACACCGCCATTTCGGTGCTGGTCGAGATCGATGTCGGTGGCAACCGCTGCGGCGTGGCGCCGGGCGAGCCGGCGCTGCGGCTCGCCTCGATGATCGCCCGCTCCAACCTGCTGCGCTTCGGCGGCCTGCAGGCCTATCATGGTCGCGCTCAGCATCTGCGCACGCCGGCCGAGC
>CAZNTY010000117.1:0-2507 GCA_964576085.1 uncultured Undibacter sp.
CGCTTGCGCGCGGAGAAGCGCGCGTCGAAATCGTCCGTGACCTTCTCCGCCGCGATCACCGCCACCGGATGCGGCCGCAGATGGGCGTTGAGCGCGTCGCGGATGGTGTCGGGCTCCCGGTCCTTCGCGAGATCGACATGGGCGACCTGGCCGCGCGCGTGGACGCCGGCATCGGTGCGGCCGGCGCCCTGGATCGCAACATCCTCGCCGCTGAACGCCTTGACCGCCGCAGTCAGCACGCCCTGCACGGTCGGCCCCTCGGCCTGGACCTGCCAGCCGCGAAACGGCGCGCCGTCGTATTCGATGGTGAGCTTGTAGCGGGGCATTAAATCAGCCTGTCATGTCCGCGAAGCACCACGCCTTTTGGCACGCGCGTACCGCGCAAGAAATCCCCGGCCGCCATCGGCTGCTTGCCGGCGCGCTGCACCTCGACGAGCCGCACCGCGCCATCGCCGCAGGCGATGGTGAGCCGGCCATCGAGCACCGTCCCCGGCGGTCCGCCACCCTCGCCGCGGGTCGAGCGTCGCGCCCGCACCCGCGTGCCATCCGCAAGTTCGAACCACGCGCCGGGAAAGGGTGACAGGCCGCGGATGTGGTCGTGCACCTGCTTCCAGGGACGCGACCAGTCGATCCGGGTTTCGCTTTTGTCGATCTTCTCCGCATAGGTCGCACCCGCATCGGGCTGCGGCGTGAACTGCAGCGTGCCGCGCTCGAGCGCGGCGAGCGCACGCAGCACCGCATCGGCGCCGAGCCGCGCCAGCGCGTCGTGCAATTCGCCGGCCGTCATATCAGGATCGATTGGAACCCGCTCGGCCATCGCGATGTCGCCGGTGTCGAGGCCCTGGTCCATCCGCATGATGCTGACGCCGCTCTCGGCGTCACCGGCCATGATCGCACGGTTGATCGGCGCGGCGCCCCGCCAGCGCGGCAGCAGCGAAGCATGAATGTTGAAGCAGCCGAGCGGCGCGGCTTCGAGCACCGGCTTGGGCAGGATGAGTCCATAGGCGACCACCACCGCGGCGTCGGCCCGGTACGCGCGAAAGGTCGCCACCGCTTCATCGCTCTTGAAATTCGCCGGCGTCTCGACGGCGAGATCGAGCCGCCGCGCCTCGCGTTCGACCGGCGTCACCTGCATGTCCATGCCGCGGCCCGCGGGCTTCGGCGCGCGGGTGTAGACCGCGGCGATGTCGTGGCCGCGCGCGGCGAGCTCGATCAGCGCCGGCACCGCGAAGTCGGGCGTGCCCATGAAGATCAGACGAAGCGGCATCACAATTCTCTCTCGTCATCCTGAGGCGCGACCCCGGCCTTGAGCCGGGGGAGCCTCGAAGGATGACAGCCCCGGAATCACCGGCCGTCACCCTTCGAGGCTCAGGGTGACGGAGCGGAATCATCATTTACCCGATATGATGCGAGGGGGTCTTGTCCTCGGCCAGCGGCTTGACCGGCTCGCCGCGTTTGGCCGCCTTCTTGAATTTCTTGAGCACCATGTCGCGCTTGAGCTTGGAAATATAATCAATGAACAGCACACCATTGGTGTGGTCGATCTCGTGCTGGAGGCAGGTGGCGAGCAGCCCGTCGGCCTCGATTTCATGCCGAGCGCCGTCGAGATCCATGTAACGGACCTTCACCGAAGCCGGGCGCTCGACCTCCTCGTAATACTCCGGGATCGACAGGCAGCCTTCCTCGTAGGTGGCCTTAACATCGGATGACCAGACGACCTCCGGATTGATGAAAACCCGCGGTTCTTTCGGCTCGTCCTTCTTGGCGAGGTCCATCGTGACCACGCGGCGCGGCACGCCGATCTGGATGGCGGCAAGCCCGATGCCGGGCGCGGCGTACATGGTCTCGAACATGTCGTCGACCAGCTTGCGCAGGTCCTTGTCGATGCCCTTCACCGGCTCGGATTTGAGCCGCAGCCGCTTGTCGGGAAGCGTGATGATGTCGCGCAGAGCCATAGGCTTTGAGTTCCTGCGCGCGATGTAAGGGTTGGGGCACACTTGGTCAACATATCCCCTTGAGGACGCTGGCAGATCGCCCGCCCGTTCGCCGTTCGTTCGTCCCGGCGCTCGAATCGCGCTAAAAGCACGGCCATGACTCCGCTGTCCCTCACCGACCTGATCGTTGCCAACCTGCCGGTCGCGGTCGGCCTTGTCCTCGTGGCCGGCGTGCTCGTGGGCGCGCTGATCGCCTGGCTGATGCGGCCGAAGCCGCCGGAACCCGACCGCAGCGCCGAACAGGGCATCGCGCAGATCCACGGTCGCATCGACGCGATGGGAAGCTGGCTGCAGAACGCGCACGGCCAGTTGCAACAGAGCGTCAACCAGCGGCTCGACGCCGTCACCGCGCGGCTCGGCGAAACGCTGCAGAGCTCGACCAAGCACACCACCGATCACCTGCAGCAGCTGCACGCGCGGCTCGCGGTGATCGACAGCGCGCAGAAGAACATCACCGAGCTTGCGACCCAGGTGAACACGCTGCAGGGCATCCTGACCAACAAGCAGGCGCGC
>CAZNTY010000118.1:0-2401 GCA_964576085.1 uncultured Undibacter sp.
GATCCAGATCATGCAGTCGAAGCTCGCCGGCTACCTGCCGATGCGCCGGAGCCTCGCAGACGATCCGTCCTTCAATACGCCGGAAACGTCCCACGTGAAGGAGCTCGTCAAGTTCGCCGGGGCGCATCCGATCAAGATCGACTGGCCGGAAAACACCGATGCCGTGCAGGAAACACTGTCACGCGCGGTCATTGCGGCCATGACCGGCAAGGCCACCGTCGAGCAGGCCCTCAAGGAGGCCGAGAAGAACTACAACTCCATTCAATGAGAGTGAGTGAGCGCCAATCGCGGGGGGCAGACTTCGCCATTCGCGATTGGGGACCGGCCGGGGAAGATCGGTGTAATTCGCCGCCGGGCGCATCAATATCGATGATCCGGCGGTGCGCTGCCTGATACCCGGATACGAAACGATCCGGACAGAACAGTCTCTCGCGATCGAGGCTATGCTTGCCCGATACCGAGCTCCTCGAGCTGCTGAGGCGTCAGGTGCCGGACCCGGTGGCCGTCGAGCAATAAAAATAACTTGGCCGTTTCTTCCAGTTCCTCGATCGCCGCAACGGCAGCCTCCAGCGACGTCCCGGCCACCACAGGCCCGTGGTTGGCGAGCAGGACGGCATGATGCTTGCCGGCCAGCGCCCGCACGGCGTCCGCGAGCTTGAGATCGCCCGGCTTGAAATAGGGAATCAACGGCAACGTGCCGATCTTCATGGCGTAATAGGCTGTGATCGGCGGCAGAACGTTGTGAGGGTCGATATCGGCGAGGCAGGAGACCGCCACCGAATGCGTCGAATGAAGATGAACCACGGCGGCGCAATCCTCACGCATGTCGTACATCGCGCGGTGCAGAAACGCTTCCTTGGTCGGCTTCTGGCCGGACAACAGCTTGCCGTCGAAGCCCAGATGCGACATCGACGACGGGTCGAGCTCGCCCAGCGAACTGTTTGTCGGCGTCATCAGCCATCCGTCCACGACTTTCACGCTGATGTTGCCGGAGGTCCCGGCCGTCAGGCCGCGGTCGAATATGGATTTGCCGAAGCGCGCGATCCGCTCGGCGTCGCTGGCGTTGCTCATTCGGCTTTCACGGACATAAACAGCATGGACATGGACAGCACGGACATGGACAAGACGTCTCGACGAACCTAAACGATTTTGTTAGAGCGCGATAGTCGATCACTTTTGTCGGAAACTTGAAATGTATCTCGGTGTCATTGCCGATGACTTCACCGGTGCGAGCGACATCGCAAATACCCTGGCCAAAGGTGGCCTGGCCACCCGGCAGTATTTCGGCATCCCCAAGGCGAGGGAGGACGGAAACTGGGCGGCGGGCGTCATCTCGCTCAAGAGTCGATCGATCGATGTGCGCGACGCCGTCGAGCAGTCGCTTGCCTCCCTCGCGTGGCTGAAGGCGCAAGGTTGTCGGCAATTCATCTTCAAGTATTGCTCGACATTCGATTCGACGCCTCGCGGTAATATCGGCCCGGTGGGGGAGGCGCTCGCCGGCGCCCTCGGCGTCAAGGGCGTGCCGGCATGCCCTGCATTTCCGGACGCCGGCCGGACCGTTTATCAGGGGCATTTGTTCGTCGGCGACAAGCCTTTGAACGAGTCGGGGCTGGAAAATCATCCGCTCAATCCGATGACCGACGCCGATATCCGTCGCTGGCTGGCACGTCAGTCGGCGCAGCCGGTCGGTTTCGTTCCGTGGCCGGTCGTTCATCGCGGCGCGGCCGCTATCCGGCGCGCGCTCGCCGAAGCATCGCAGCACGAACAATGCCTGGTCATCGTCGATGCCGTCAGCGACGCGGACCTGATCGCAATTGCCGAAGCCTGCGCGGAAAGTCCTCTGCTGACCGGCGGCTCGGGCATTGCGATGGGGTTGCCGCGCCTGCTTAAGGCCAAAGGCGCGATCACGGCAGAAACTGCTGATTTTACTGGAATTTCCGGCCCGGGCGCGGTGCTCGCCGGGTCCTGTTCGACCATGACATTGAAGCAGATCGAGGCGCATCGACGATCTCATCCTTCCATGCCGATCGAGGTCGGGGACGTGATCGGCGGTCGCGTGGGCCCTGATCACGCGGTGGACTTTGTCCGACAACACTGGGCCGGTGCGCCACTCGTGTTCTCGTCGGCCGTGCCCGAAGAGGTCAGGCAAACGCAGAGCGCTTTCGGTCAAGAGCGGGTCGCGCGATCCCTCGAGCAGTTTTTCGCAGCGGTGGCGCGACGGCTCGTCGACCGCGGGCTGACGCGTCTGGTGGTCGCCGGCGGAGAGACCTCGGGAGCCGTCGTGACTGCGCTCGGTCTTGATGCTGTCACCGTCGGCCCCGAGATCGATCCCGGCGTGCCGGTGCTGATCGCGCGCGGCGAACGACCGCTGACGCTCGCGCTGAAGTCGGGGAATTTCGGA
>CAZNTY010000119.1:0-2903 GCA_964576085.1 uncultured Undibacter sp.
ACCAATTCCGCCACGCCCGCTCAGGCCGTTCCTTCAATGTCGCCGTGGTGGCAGGGCCTACGCACCATGCGCCTTCGAGGCAAGGCAAACGGCTGCGGGCGAGCGGGGATATAGCATGCGGCGACGCCGCCGCAACACGCATGGTCAGCCGGCATCATTGAACAACCGGCGATAAACGGCCGGCAGCATGTCCGGCAAGTCTTCCGAAATCAGGCCCGGCCCAAAAGTAGCGGCGGCTTCGCCGTGCAGCCAGACGCCGGCGCACGCCGCCTCAAAGCCGGGCATTCCCTGAGCAAGAAGACCGGCAATCATGCCGGCGAGCACGTCACCCGAGCCGGCTGTCGCCAAGGTCGGCGGCGCATTGGCTGTAATGGCGGCACGGCCATCAGGCGCAGCCACGGTTGTATCGGGCCCTTTGAGGAGGACAATTGCGCCTGTTTCTTTTGCAGCTATTCGTGCTTTTTCAAGTTTAGATTTAACATTATTTATTTCGTCTATTGCATTGAAAAGACGATAAAATTCTCCATCATGTGGTGTCAGGATTACGGGCCGCCGGGGATGGCGCTTGATCAGCTCCGCGAGCTGCTCCACCTGCCCGGCAAAGCTGCTGAGAGCATCAGCGTCAAGAACGACCGCGGCCTCCGAGGCAAGGGCCGCCGCAACCAATCCCCGCATGGCCTCGCCTACGCCGCCACCCGGGCCAAGCACGATCGAATTGCGCCGCCGGTCGGCGAGGAATTCACTCAGCCCGCGCGCGTCGTCGACTTGCCGCACCATCACGGCCACGCTCTCCGTCGCGTGGGCCGACAACGCGCTTGCCGGCGAGGCGATCGTCACCAGGCCGGCCCCTGCCCGCAAGGCGCCGCGCGCGGCAAGCCGGGCCGCGCCGATGGTCGGCATGGCCCCGGAAACGACGACGGCGTGGCCCCGGCTGTATTTGTGGCCTTCAGCCGACGGGGCGTGAAGCGCCGCGCGCCAGAGCGGGGGCTCGTTTGCGAACGTCCGCGGCTGAATGTCGGTAAGAATCGCAGCAGGAATGCCGATATCAACGCAATGCAATCGCCCGCAGAACAGCCGACCAGGCATCAACAGATGGCCCGGCTTGCGGCGAAAAAACGTGACAGTCTCGGCAGCCTTCACCGCGACTCCCATGACCTGCCCGGTGTCGCCGGAAATTCCGCTCGGCAGATCGATCGCTATGATCGGCACATGCGCCGCATTCATTGCCTCTATGACCGCCCGTGCGGGGCCTTCAATCGAGCGGGCCAGCCCGGCTCCGAACAGGGCGTCGACGATGATCGCGCTATGCTGCACGGCGCGCGGCTCGGCCCGTTCGATCACGCCAGTCCATCGGGCCGCGGCCATTGCCGCGTCACCCTTGAGCGCCGCACGTTCGCCCAGCAGCGCGATCCGGACCGTAAGGCCCTGCCCGGCCAGGATACGGGCCGTAACGAAGCCATCCCCGCCGTTGTTGCCTGGTCCTGCCACCACGACGACAGGACCAGATGGACGGCGCGATGCGACGATATCGGCGACAGCACGACCGGCATTCTCCATCAGTGTCGCCCCGGTAATTCCCGACGCGATGGTCAGCCGGTCAGCCTCGGCCATTTCCCCTGTGGTAAGCAGCTCGATCATACGAAACCGAGCCTAGCCGCAGCGTCAAACATCGACAAATGCCCAGGATTCATCTGGTGAAAATTTAGGCATGATGCTTAGATTTTGGGCGCCTAGATTTGTGCAATTCCCGCGCATGGGCTTGCGCCCGGCACTAGGGCATTCCAAAACCTGATCTTTCGAGGCTTCGGCCGACGTCCCACCGGTTGGCACAAGACCTGCTAACCAGGAGTGGCCTGAGTGATGGGCCTGCCAAAAATTGGACGGCCGGCGGGAAGGACTGCAATGAAAAAAATCGAGGCGATCATCAAGCCGTTCAAGCTCGACGAGGTGAAGGAAGCGCTCCAGGAGGTCGGCCTGCAAGGCATCACGGTGACCGAGGCCAAGGGTTTCGGCCGCCAGAAGGGCCATACCGAGCTCTATCGCGGCGCCGAATATGTCGTCGATTTTCTTCCCAAGGTGAAAATCGAGATCGTGCTTGCCGACGATATGGTCGACAAGGCGATCGACGCCATCCGGCGCGCGGCGCAGACCGGCCGCATCGGCGACGGAAAAATTTTCGTGTCTAACATCGAGGAAGCGATCCGGATCAGGACGGGCGAATCCGGCACCGACGCCATCTAACCGCGGACCGCGCGACGCGTCTCTGCGTATTTCCAAAACAAGGGGGAATGCACTCCGATGACGACAGCTAAGAACGTAATGAAGATGATCAAGGACAACGACGTGAAATACGTCGATTTCCGCTTCACCGATCCGCGCGGCAAATGGCAGCACGTGACGTTCGACGTTTCGATGATCGAAGAAGATACTTTCGCCGAAGGCCAGATGTTCGACGGCTCTTCGATCGCCGGCTGGAAGGCGATCAATGAGTCCGACATGAACCTGATGCCCGATCCCGCGACCGCCTGTATCGATCCGTTCTTCGCCGAGACCACGATGGTTCTCGTCTGCGACGTGCTCGAGCCGACCACCGGCGAGCCCTATAACCGCGACCCGCGCGGCATCGCCAAAAAAGCCGAAGGCATGGTGAAGTCGATGGGCGTCGGCGACACCATCTATTTTGGGCCGGAAGCCGAGTTCTTCGTGTTCGACGACGTGAAGTATTCGGCGGAACCGTACAAGACCGGCTTCAAGGTCGATTCGATCGAGTTCCCAACCAATTCCGATACCGACTATGAAGGCGGCAATCTCGGCCACCACATCGGCATCAAGAAGGGCTATTTCCCGGTGCCGCCGCAGGACTCGGTGCAGGACATGCGCTCGGAGATGCTCGGCGCAATGGC
>CAZNTY010000120.1:0-9756 GCA_964576085.1 uncultured Undibacter sp.
AAGTCAGACGAAACGGAACCCGATCACATCGATGCACCTGCATCCCTGATGTGTCATCGCCCGCAAAGGCGGGGCATGACAACGGAGGAATCAGGCTCTAACGGCGGACTGTCACGAATACTTCGTCTCGATCGCGGCCCAGCGGCCGGTCTGTACGGCTTCGCTCAGGCTCTTCAAGGCGAGCTCGCTATCACTGTCCTTGAAGGCTGCGGCGTTGCCCGCCGCGAAATCGCGCAGCCGCGATAGTCCCTGCTCCACCGCCCGGGCGACACGACCGATCAGCAGGTTCGGATAGGCGACCTGCGAGAACCCCATCGCGAAAACCTCGGCCGGCGACAGGAACGGCGTGGTGCCACCCTGGAAGATCGCGGCGGCGTTCCATTGTCCCTTGAACGCTGCACCGACCTTCTCGTAGTCCGCAACGGTCTTGAGCCCGGCGATAAACACGCCGTCGACGCCGAGCTTCAGGAAACGCTCGCCGCGGCGCAGCGCCTCGTCCATGCCGACGGCGCCGAACGAGTCGGTGCGGCCGATGATGACGAAGTCCTTGTCGCGCCGCGCATCCATCGCCGCGCGCAGCTTGGCCTCGAACACCTCGAGCGGAGCGACGCCGCGCGCGGTGGCGGCGCCAGGCTGCTTGCCCTCGCGCACCTGATCCTCGAGCAGGAGGCCGGCACAGCCCATCGCCTCGTAAGTCTCGATCATGCGCACGACGCTCTTGACGTCGCCATAGCCGTCGTCGCCATCGACCAGCGCCGGCAGCGGCGTCGCGCCGACGATGTCGCGGATGCCGTCCGCCATCTCGCCGAGCGCGGCAAGGCCGAGATCGGGCAGCGCGTAGCGTGCCGCGAGCATCGCGTTGCCGCCGATGTTGAAGGTCTTGAAGCCGGCCTGCGCGATCAGGCGCGCCGACAGCGCGTCGTGCGCCAGCGGGCTGACGAGCGGCCGCTGCCCCCGATGCAACTCGCGAAGCGCTCGCCCCGGCGTCCGATCCGGCATGCTAGACCGCCACGAGCTGTTTGTCGGCCGGCAAGCCGAGCCAGCGATTGAGGAAGGCGGCAAGCCAGGCGCGCCCGGCGAAATCGTAGACCGCGCGGTCGGCGATATGCTCGTGGCGCTGCTTGGTACCGGGCAGCTCCATGCGGTGCGCGCCGCGCGTCAGCCAGCGATACATCATTGCGTGCGTGACTTCGGGATGGAACTGGATGGCGTAGCCGGTGCCGTAGCGGAACGCCTGCACCGAGAAGGCGTCGCCCTCGGCCAGCAGCTCGCCGCCAGCCGGCAGCTCAAAGCCCTCGCGATGCCATTGATAGCCGGCGTCCGGCCACTGCGGGCAGTCCGCATGGCCTGCCGCGGTCGGCCGGATCGGGTAATAGCCGACTTCTGCATGACCGTCGGGATGCGGATAGACCCGGCTGCCGAGGTGGCGCGCCATCATCTGCGCGCCGAGGCAGATGCCGAGATAGGGCTTCTGGTCGCGCAGCGGCACCCCGATCCAGTCGATCTCGCGCTTGACGAAATCCTCATCGTCATTGGCGCTCTGCGGACCGCCGAAGATCACCGCGCCGGCGTGCTGGTCCATCGTCTTCGGCAGCGGATCGCCGAACCGCGGGCGGCGGATATCCAGCGGGAAGCCGAGCCTGGTCAGCATCTGCCCGACTCGGCCGGGCGAGGAATGTTCCTGATGCAGGATGATGAGGACCGGATTCGGCATGACCTGGGCGAAAACAACGCGAGAAAATTATGCCCTGGAATCACTACTAGCCGGTTTATCGGCATTTGCAATGTCCTGATGGCGCAAAACCGCAGCGATCACGCGGCTTTGCGCTGCTTCAGACGCCGCTCGACGATGGCCAGCACAAGGGCACGCGGCACGAACCGCAGCAGCGCAACGGCGAGCCGGTTGAGCAGGCCGGGAACGACCAGCGCCTTGCCTCGCATCAGGGCACGATAGCCGGCTTCGGCGACGCGGTCCGCCGGCTGCGTCAGTAGTTCCGGGGCGGTGTCGAAACGCGGGCCGGCCCGCTGGCCGAACTCGGTCGGCACCGGGCCCGGGGCGAGATTGGTTACGCGCACGCCACGGCTTTCGAGCTCGCGATGCAGCGCATCCGTGAAGGACCGAACATAGGCCTTGCTGGCGTAATAGACCGCCATGCCGGGTCCCGGCATGAAGCCGGCCATCGACCCGACATTGAGAACGCCGCCGCGATGGCGCTCGAGGCTCGGCACGAACATCAGCGACAGCGCGGTGAGCGCGCGCACGTTGACGTCGAGGATGCCGAGTTGCTTGTCGAGGTCCTCCTCGGCGGCCGCGCCGGCCAGGCCATAGCCGGCATTGTTGACGACATATTGCGGCTCGACGCCTTCGGCCGCGAGCACATCGACGATCCTGCCCGGCGCGTCGGCGCGGGAGAGATCGGCGACGATAATGATCGGCCGTCTGCCGCCGGTCCGCTCGATCTCGCCGGCAAGCTCTGTCAGCCGATCCTCCCGCCGAGCAACCAGCGCAAGCTCATGCCCATTGCGAGCAAAGACGCGCGCCAATTCGCGTCCGATGCCGGATGACGCGCCGGTGATGAGGGTGATGGGACGCTTGGTCATACTTCGAATCCGCGCCAGCGCGGGCAATCAGACGGCGCCGCCTAGCTCGCGACGCGATAATCGGGCGGCGCCAGCGCCCCATGCAGGCCGGCGCCGTTGGTCGCACCGTTCGCGCCATTGAGGGGGCGAGACGGCTCGATGCGGTGCACGACCTTGGGCCGCTCCGACTTGCCCAACAGCGGCTCGACGGCGGCCTCTTTCTGGCCGGAGACACAGGACAGCGTTCCGGAAATCGTGCCACCCTTCTCGAGCTGCAGTTCACCGTAGCGCACGTCGCCGAGCAGACGTCCGGTGGCGTGGACGACCAGCAGCTGCTTGACCTCAATCGTCTCGGAGACCGTGCCGTGGATCTCGGCCTCGGTGGCGACGATGGTGCCCTTGATCGAGCCCGACGGGCTGACCCAGAGCGCGCGTGCATCGACATGGCCTTCGATCGCGCCGTCGACGACGACGATGCCGGGCACCGAGATGTCGCCTTTCACGCAGACACCCTGGCCGACGTAAAGCGTGTTCGGTTCGATCGTCGGAACGCTATGCTGGCTGTGCTCTGCCATCGGCTACCCCCTTAAGGAGACGCGTGGTTACGCCAACATATTGCGGAATCAGGCAAATGCATCTTCTAGGACGATGACGGCGGTGATAAGGGACCCTTAGCGGTTATAAACACGTTTATTTCCCGTAGGTTGCAGGCACGGGCGACGTCATTTGCCGAAAGCCCGCCGCTTGCGGCAACATGCGGCAACCGGCAAAGGCCAGCATTGCCGGAGTCGAGACAGGGAGAACGCCAATGAACAAGCCACGCATCAGCTACGTCGATCCGGCGACGGTGAGCGACCCCGCCATGCGGGCCGAATTCGAGCGCTGCGCCCGCGAGGGCACGCCACGGCCGGAGAGCCAGGCGGTGCGCGCGCATGTGCCGGCGGCGTTCTGGTCGTTCGCCAACACTTGGCGCGACGTGTTCAAGAACGGCGTCGCCGACCACAACATCAAGGAACTGTGCCGCATCTATGTCTCGCGCTCGGTGCTATGCGAATTCTGCGGCAACCAGCGCTCGATCAAGGCGGCGAAAGCAGGATTGAAAGAGGACGACTATTCCGACTTGATCAACTTTGAATCCTCGACCCGCTATGACGAGCGGCAGAAGGCGGCGCTCGCCTATACCGAATGCATCACCTGGGACCTGCCCGCGACCGACGAGCTGTGGGCGCGGCTGCACAAGCATTTCAGCGAGCCCGAGCTGGTCGAGATCGGCTATTTCGTGGCCATCACGATGGGCCAGCAGCGCTGGCTGCGCACGCTCAACATCGAGCATCACCAGGTTCTCGCCGGCACCGATGGCTCGATGGCGCCGGGCTTCGAAACCCTCGAGAAGCTCGCCCAGTCGAAACAGGCGGCCGACTATTGGGCCAAGGTCAACGCCAAACCCGATCGCGCGCCGCAATCGCAGGCCGCCGAGTGAACGTCGCCGTCAGCGCCGCCTCCCATGCAGAAGCCGAACCGCGTATCCGCGTGCGCGGTCTGGGCAAGCATTACGGCGCGCTCGAAGTCTTCCGCAACATCGACCTGAACGTCGGCGAACGCGAAATTCTCGCCATCGTCGGACCGTCCGGCTGCGGCAAGACCACGCTGCTGCGCTGCATTGACGGCTTGCTGCCGGTTGACGCCGGCGAGATTCGGGTCGGCGATCAGCGCGTCACCGAGCCGATCGCGGGCGTCGCGATGGTGTTCCAGCACTTCGGGCTGTTTCCCTGGAAGACGGTGTTCGACAACGTCGCCTACGGGCTGCGCATGGCCGGCGCGAGCAAGGCCGACATCGAGCGCAAAGTGCCGGACTTCATCCGGCTGGTCGGCCTCGCCGGCTTCGAGAAGGCATTTCCCTATCAGATGTCGGGCGGCATGCAGCAGCGCTGCGGTCTCGCCCGCGCGCTGGCGGTCGAGCCGAGCGTGCTGCTGATGGACGAGCCGTTCGCCGCGGTCGACGCGCAGACCCGCGAGATCCTGCAGTTCGAGTTGCTGCGCATCTGGCAAGAACGGCCGACCGCGATGATCTTCGTCACCCACTCCATCGAAGAGGCGGTGCTGCTCGGCCATCGCGTGGTGGTGCTCAAGGGCCGGCCGTCGTCGATCCACGAGACTATCGAGATCGACCTGCCCGCGCCGCGCACGCGCGCGACCTTGCGCGAGCCGCGCTTCGCCGAATTGCGCGAACGCGTTTGGGGCACCCTGATGAGCGAGGCGCGCGAAGCCGAATTCCAGTTGGAGCATTCGTGAACGACAAAGAAACCACAGGGAGGAAAATCATGACCGCCAAGATCAAGATCAGGACACTGGCCGTCGGTCTCGCACTGGCTGCCGCGCTGGCAATGAGCGGATCGCCGGCCTTCGCACAGGGCAAGCCACTGGTGCTGGCGTTGCCCGGCATCCCGCCGGTCTTCTCGGTGACGATCGCCTACGTCGCCGAGAAGGAGGGCTTCTTCAAGAAGCACGGCGCCAATGTCGAGATCCGGCCCTTCGACAACGGCACCGCCGCCGCCCGCGCGGTGGTCGCCGGCGACGTCGACATGGCCTGGTCGCCGACCCCGCCGGTCATCAATCAAGTGTCGAACGCCGACGTGCCGCTGGTCGCGCTCTACGGCATGCCGAATCCGGACTGGGTGCTCGGCTCCAGCGAACCCGGCAAGACCTGCAAGGATCTGGTCGGCCAGGATGTCGGCGTCGATTCGATCAACGGCGCGCGCTCTGTCGCGCTGCGCTCGATGATGACCGCCGGCTGTCCGGACGTGAAATTCGACACCGTCAAGCAGGTCGCGCTTGGCTCCGGCCCGGGACCGGCGCTGATCGCCGGCCGCCTGCACTACGCCGTCCTGCATCTCGACGATCTCGCCGAGATCGAATCCCAGGGCAAGAAGCTCAATATCTTGCTGGCGATGAAGAACACCAACCCGACCAGCCACTATCTCATCCTGGTCGCGCGCAAGGACAAGCTGAAGGAAAACCGAGACCAGTTCGTGCGCGCGCTTGCCGGCATGATCGAGGCCGCGCATTTCATGAGCGATCCGAAGAATGCCGACGCGGTCGCGGAGGTTGCGACCAACACCGGCCACAGCGCCGCGGTGAACAAGGCGGCGCTCAAGGAATTCCTGGCAATCGACTTCTGGGCGGTGAAGGACGACGGCCTCGCCCGCAACAAGATCGAAGCCTCCGCCAAGCTGATGAAGAAGATCGGCGCCATCAAGGCGGACAAGGAGCCGGTGAGCTACGACAACTTCGTCGACACCAGCGTGTGGAAAGACGCCAACGCCATGGTGAAGTGATAGCGCTCCACCAGGGAGGTCAATCGATCCGTCACCCTGAGGGGGCTGCGCGACGGCGCGGTCCTCGAAGGGTGACGGGCAACGCTTCCGAAATTTTGGCCGTTCATCCTTCGAGGCTCGCTTCGCTCGCGCCTCAGAGCCTGACCGAAAATGCAGCCAATGAAATCAGCGCTTTCACCAAAGTCCGTCATGGCCGGGTTTGTCCCGGTCATCTCGCGTAGGCTGGCACCGCCGCATGGGCATGACAGCATTGAATTTGCTCGCTTCATTTCCGGGCTCGTAGGATGACGGCGATAGGCTCGACTCTGCGTAACCGAATAAAAGAGTCCCTCTTGAACGCCCTCCGCCGCCACGCGCCCTTCCTGCTCAGCCTGATCGGCGGCCTGCTGGTCTGGGAGATCGCCGGCCGCCTTACCAGCGCGGCCTTCATGGTGTCGTTCTCGGCGACACTGGTGCGTCTCTGGGAGCTGATTGTTTCCGGCGACTTTCTCGGTCAGTTCCTGGAATCCGCCGAGCTGTTCGTCACCGGCTTTGTGATCGCGCTTGCCATCGGCGTTCCGCTCGGACTGCTGCTGGCGCGGGTGCGCTTCATCCGCGTCGGCATCGAGCCTTACCTGATGCTGATCTACGCCACGCCGATGGTGGCATTGATCCCGTTCATCCTGTCGATGATGGGCTTCGGCTTCGCGCCGAAGGTGCTGGTGGTGTTCCTGTTTGCGGTGTTTCCGGTCATCTACAACACGGTGGAAGGCGCGCGCAGCATCAAGCCGGAGCTGATCGAGGTCGCGCAGTCCTACCGCTCGAGCGAGTGGGCGCTGTGGCGCGAGGTGATGCTGCCCTACACGCTGCCCTACACCATGACCGGCGTGCGCCAGGCGATCGGCCGGGCCCTGGTCGGCATGGTGGCCGCGGAATTCTTCCTCAGCTCGACCGGTCTCGGCCAGATCATCATGGGCGCCTCGCAGAATTTCGACACCGGCGGCGTGTTCGCCCCGATCTTCGTGATCGGGCTGATCGGCGTCGCCCTGATGCGGCTCGGCATGATGATCGAACGCCATTTCGCGCGCTGGAGGCAGTAGGTGACCCAGTCCGCCGCCGACGTTTCCACCGCGATGGCCTCTGCGCCGAAGGCGCCGGCGACGGCGCAGCGCCTGCTCGGCACGGCCATGCCGCGGCTGATCGTCGGCCTCGTCTTGCTGCTGATCTGGGAAGTCGCGGTGCGGCTATTGGCGCCGCCGTTCGTCGCCAAGCCGACCAGCGTGCTGGCGGTCGCGCCGCATGTCCTCTCCGACCCCGTATTTTGGAAGGCGACCGGGAGCACGCTGCTCGCCTGCGCCGAAGGGCTCGCCATTTCGCTCATCCTCGGCACCGTCATCGGCCTGGCGATGGGTCGCATTCCTGCGTTCGAGAAGGCGATCGCCCAGCATGTCAACTTCTTTTATGCGATGCCGATGATCGTCATCCTGCCGCTGTTCTCGCTGTGGTTCGGCTATTCGGCGACGACGCGCATCGCCACCATCATCTTCGCCTCGATCTTCGCGATCACCATGAATGTCGCAGACGGCGCCCGCTCGGTGCCGCGCGAATTCCTGGAGGTGTCGCGCTCGTTCCGCTCCGGCCGCCTGCGCATGCTGACCGACATCGTGCTGCCAGCCTCGATGCCTTATCTGCTCGCCGGCGTCCGACTCGCCGGCGGCCGCGCGCGGATCGGCGCGGTGGTGGCGGAATTCTTCCTCTCGATCGGCGGGCTCGGCTACTACATTCTCTACAACTCTCGCTCCTATCACCACAGCGAGGCCTTCGTCGGCGTGCTGCTGCTCGCCGGCTTCGGCGTCGGCTTCGAAGCGCTGGTCGGCTGGTGCACGCGCCGCTTCATGCCGTGGTACCGGCGCGGGGGGAATTGATGCTGATGTTGTTAAGTGGCTTTGCGGCAATCTTTCGCCGTCATGCCCGCGAAAGCGGGCATCCAGTAAACTTATGCATCCGTTGTAATCGTCAAGTCATTGGTTACTGGGTCCCCGCTTTCGCGGGGACGACATCGAGAATGTAGCTCCCCATGGCACCATCATCCGATCCCCGCCTCGCCGCAGCCGTCGCGCACTGGGGCGCGCGCTTCGTCGCCAACGGCGTAGCGCTCACCGATTTCGAGGACGTGACGCGCTCGATTTCCTCCTATGATGACTGGTGCCGGGCTTGGTCGGACAAGGCCGCGGTGCATGAGCAGCTTGGCCGCGACGCGCTGGCGAAGACCAAGTGGTTGACCGCCGGCGAGATGCTCCAGCGCGCCGGGGTCTACTACCACTTCGCGGCGTTCCTGTTCGTGCACGATCAGGCGCAGATGAAGGTCGCGCACGGCAAGGCGATCGCGTGCCGGCAGGCGGCGCTGCCTTATCTGCGTCCGCCCGGCGAGCGCGTCGAGATTCCGTACCAAGGGAAGACGCTCGCCGGCATCTTGCGCAAGCCGGCCGGCGCGACCAAACCGCCGGTTGTCGTCATGGCGGTCGGCCTCGATTCGACCAAGGAAGAGACCGACGCCTATGAGCAGCCGTTCCATCCGCGCGGCATGGCGACGCTGGCGTTCGACGGGCCGGGCCAGGGCGAGGCGCAATACGATTTCCCGATCCGCGGCGACTACGAGGTGCCGGTCAAGGCCGTGATCGACTGGATCGAGAGCCGCGGCGATCTCGACGCGGGGCGCGTCGGCATGTGGGGCGTCTCGCTCGGCGGCTATTACGCGCCGCGCGCCGCGGCGTTCGACAAGCGCATCAAGGCCTGCCTCGCGCTCGGCGGGCCGTTCGACTGGGGCGCGGCGTGGGACGGCCTGCCGGACCTGACACGGCTCGCATTCCAGGTGCGCAGCCATGCCCACGACGCGACGGAGGCCAAGGCGAACGCTCGGACGCTGTCTCTGGTAGGCCTGGCCGAGCGCATCACCTGCCCGATCTTCATCGTCAACGGCCGCCACGACCGCATCGTGCCGGCCTCCGACGCCGAGCGCCTGGCGAGCGAGGTCAAAGGCCCGGTCGAGCTGATGATGGTCGAGGACGGCAACCACATCGCCAACAACCGCGCCTACCGCTGGCGCTCGCAAAGCGCCGACTGGATGGCGGAGCAGCTCGGGGCATGAGAGGCCCTTTCGTCCGTTCGGCAGAAGCATGACATAAACTGTCATGCCCGCGCAGGCCGACATTCAGTAAACTTATGCCTTAGCGATCTGTTTGTAGAGGTCATCCCAGTTCGGATTCGATTCTTCAATAAGGCGAATCTTCCACGCCCTGTTCCATTTCTTCATCTGCTTTTCACGGACGATCGCGGCTTCCACATCAGAGTGAGCTTCGAAATAAACCAGCCTGGTAACGCCGTATTTTTTTGTAAATCCCTCAGCGAGCTTTTCACGATGCTCATAGACGCGGCGGACAAGATTATTTGTGACGCCAATATATAAGGTGCCGCCGATTTTACTGGCTAAAATATAAACGTAGTAGGCACTTTCATGCACCAAACGCCTGCGACTACTAGGTCCCCGCTTTCGCGGGGACGACATCGGAACAACAATCTGTCATGCCCGCGAAGGCGGGCATCCAGTAAACTGAGACTTCGCGACTTGTTGTAAACGCTGTCGGCTCGGACTGTCTTCTTCCGTGGAAGTGACGGCGCCGGGATCATACAAAGCCCAAGGGCGGCGTTTGCGCTTGCATACAGAACCGCTAATTTGCGCGCCGCAAGGAGTTTTCTCATGCCCTCCACCCTTCTCGATTCCGCGGTGTTCCGCGACATCTTCACCACGCCCGCAATGCGCGCGGTGTGGTCGGACGAGAACCGGGTGCAGAAATATCTCGAC
>CAZNTY010000121.1:0-8869 GCA_964576085.1 uncultured Undibacter sp.
CGGGCGACGAGGCGGCCTTCGAGCTGACGGTGACGGACTATCGCCCCGCGCCGCCTTTGTGGCCGCGCGATCATCGTCTGAGAATCGCGGTGATCGCCGACTTGCATGCCGGCGGCCCCAACATGGGGCTTTTGCGCGTGCAGCAGGTGGTCGACACCTGCAACACGCTCGGCTGCGATCTCGTCGTCCTGCTCGGCGACTATTTCGCGACGCATCGCTTCGTAACCGAACGCGTGCCGCATGACGCCTGGGCCGCGGAGCTGGCGCGCCTGCGCGCGCCGCTGGGCGTGTTCGGGATCTACGGCAATCATGACTGGTGGTACGACATCGATGGGGTGCGCCACGCACTGGCGCGAGTCGGAATTCCGGTGCTGGACAACCGCGCGGTGCTCCTGAGCAGCGCCGGCCGGCGGTTCTGGCTGGCCGGGATCGACGATCAGATCGCCCACCGGCTCGGCCACGGCCGATTCCACGGCGTCGACGACCTGCCCGGCACCCTCGCGCAGGTAAGGACCGACGATCCGGTTATTCTGCTGGCCCACGAACCGGATATCTTCCCTCGCGTGCCGCCGCGGGTGGCTTTGACCCTGGCCGGCCACACCCACGGCGGGCAAATCCGGGTGCCGCTGCTGTGGCCGTCATTCGTACCGTCGGCCTATGGTGCGCGCTTTGCCTATGGGCACATCGTCGAAGACGACCGCCACATGATCGTGTCAGGCGGCATCGGTACCAGTGCGGTGCCGCTGCGTCTCGGTGTTCCTCCCGAGATTGTCCGGATTGGGCTCGGCGCCTGACGCAGCATCTGCAAATGAAAACGGCGCCGGGCTTTTGGCCGGGCGCCGTCCGTCGCGGAGCTGGTGTGTCTGTCAGAAGCGCATCGAGGCCAGGCGCTGCGAACTGAACGGGGAGTCACCCTGATGCGGGGCGAGCACCACGACCACCGCGCCCGGCTTCACCCGGCTGTAGAGGTCGATGACATCCTCGTTGGTCATGCGGATGCAGCCTGACGAGATCGCCTGGCCAATATATTCCGGCTGATTGGTGCCGTGGATACGATAGAGCGTATCCTTGTTGCCCTCGTAGAGATACATCGCGCGGGCGCCCATCGGATTGTGCGGGCCGGGGCCGACGAAATTCGGCACGTCCATGCGCTTTTTGATCTCGGCGGTCGGCGTCCAGGACGGCCATTCTTCCTTGCGGCCGACTTTGGCGACGCCCGACCAGGCGAGGGCCTCTTCGCCGACCGTCACGCCGTAGCGGATCGCCTTGCCGTCGGGCAGCACGTAATAAAGGAAGCGGGCATCGGTATCGATCACGATCGACCCCGGCGCCTCCTTGCGGTGATAGTCGACGATATGCCGTTTATAGTCGTTCGGGATATCGACATTGGCATAAGGCGCGCGGGCGAGGAGCTGCTTGTCGCGCGGCTTGAGATTGGCCTCCGACGACGGCTCCAGCGTCGCCTGCATGCAGCCACCAAGCATCAACCCTACCAGGACAACCGCAAATCCCCGAATTCCCATTGTTTTCCTCTTGAATGTCGCCCGGCCTTGGTGATGCGTCTCGAGTCTTTTGCCAGGAATTAACCGAAGAATCCCAGCTTTTGCCATGGTTCCTGCGCGATTCCGTCCAATGTCTTCGCATCTGTGGCAGGAATGTCGCACCTCCGGCAGGCCCTTGCCGAAGGCAGCGGTGGGATTAGCGCCGAAGGTATTAATCAAGAGTTTACCATGATCCTATTACTCGGATGTTCCCTCGTGACCGGGCGGCGGCGAGGTCTGTTGCGCCGTTAGCCATTTGTCACGATAGATCACGATTTGGCGCGCAATTTCGCCGTACTGCGCGCTTAAATGCAGGGCATAGGGACAACGCTCATACGGGACTCGCAAGTCGGACCATGCAAGCTCGAGTAGAACGACAGGACACGCAACGCGACACGTCCACCAAGGCGAGGCCGTCGAAGCTTGACGACCGCTACGGCAAGATCGGTATCCCGGCAGTCGCTGCCGCCGTCCGCTGCCGCGGCGAAAAGCGCAAGACTGAACGCACGCGCCTCGTGCCGCAGGATAGTGACTAGACAGCGAACGAGTCGGTCCCGTTGCCGACGTCGCTTCGAGCGTTGAAAGCTCGGCCTCTGCGCCAATAAATCCTTGCGCGATCCGTTGCGATCGGGCCATGACTAGCCCGGCCGCAGGATACCCGCATGCTCTCTGTCTACGTCCCGAACGGCACGTCGCTGGAACGGCGCTCGGTCAATCCCGGGGAGCCGCCGCCTGACAACGCCGTCTGGATCGATCTCGTCACGCCCAGCCTGCCGGAAGACAAGCTCGTCGAGCGGTTGCTCGGCGTCGGGGTGCCGACGCGCGAGGAGATGCAGGAGATCGAGGTGTCGAGCCGTCTCTATGTCGAGAACGGCGCGCGCTACATGACGGCGACGCTGATGTGCCAGTCGGACACGCAGTCGCCGAAAACCACGCCAGTGACGTTCATTCTCGCCGGCCATCGCCTCGTGACCGTGCGCTACGACGACCCGCGGCCCTTCGCCATCGTCGAGCACAAGCTGGCACGTTCGTCGCCGGCGCATGTGTCGGGTGAATCGGTTCTGGTCGATCTGCTCGATGCCGTGATCGACCGTTCGGCCGACATTCTCGAGCGCGTGGGCGCCGAGGTCGACGCGATCTCGCGCCGGGTGTTCGAGGTTGATGACGAGGCGATCGAGACCACGCCTTACAAAGATGTCTTGAAGGAACTCGGCCGCAAGGGCGACCTGACGTCGAAGGTGCGCGAGAGCCTGGTGTCGATCGGGCGCCTGCTGCTGTTCCTGCACAACGAGGCGGAAACGATGCGCTGGGCCAAGGACACGCGCGCCCATCTGCAGTCGATGCGCCGAGATACGGCGTCGCTGTCGGATCACGCCACCTATCTTGCCAACAAGATCACGTTCCTGCTCGAGGCGATGCTCGGCGTCGTCAATATCGAGCAGAACGCCATCATCAAGATCTTCTCGATCGCCGCGGTGATCTTCATGCCACCGACCCTGGTCGCCTCGATCTATGGCATGAACTTTCATACCGGCATGGTCGAGCTCGACTGGCGCTACGGCTATCTTTACGCTTTGGTGCTGATGGTGCTGGCGGCCGTGCTGCCCATCGTCTTCTTCAAATGGAAGAAGTGGCTCTGAGCGTATCCGCGCTTATACGTGCTGGCCGCCATTGATGTGGATTTCGGCGCCGTTGACGTAAGACGATGTGTCCGTGCACAGCACGTAGATGATCTTCGCCACCTCGTCGGTGGTGCCGAGCCGCTGCATGGGGATTTGCGCGACGATCTTGTCGGTCCCGGGTGACAGTATCGCAGTGTCGATCTCGCCCGGCGCGATGGCGTTGACGCGGATGCCGAGGCGGCCGAAATCGGCGGCCATCTCGCGCGTCAGTGCGGCGAGCGCCGCCTTCGAGGTCGCATAAGCGGCGCCGGCGAAGGGATGGACACGCGAGCCGGCGATCGAGGTCACGTTGACGACCGAGCCGTGGCCGGCCTTGAGCTCCTCAACCAGGCCGCGCGCCAGCATGATCGGGGCGAAGAAATTGACCCGGAACACCTGCCGCCACACCTCGATTGTGGTGTCGATCGATCCGAGCCGCGCGCCGCCGTCGGCCTTGGGCGAGATCGCTGCGTTGTTGACCAGCGCGTGCAGTTGCTGGTCGGGCAGCCGCTGCTTGATCTCGGCTATCGCCTCAAGCGTGCTGGCGTCGTCGGCGAGATCGACCTGGATGTGGTCCTCCGGGCCGGCTTCCCACGGGCAGTTCTCGGGAAATGCATGGCGCGAGCAGGTGATGACGCGCCAGCCCGCGGCCGAAAAGCGCTTCACCGTGGCGTGCCCGATGCCACGGCTCGCTCCGGTGAGTAGCAGGGTGCGGCGGGGCTGGTTGGCGGTCGATGTCGGCATGAGCCAACCCTAGCTCACGGATAGAGCCGCGTCTTGATCCACGCGCCGGCCGGATCGGCGCGGCGAAATTCGATTCGGTCGTGCAGCCGGAACGGCCGATCCTGCCAGAATTCGATGACCAGCGGCATGATGCGATAGCCGATCCAGTACGGCGGCCGGGGTACGTTGCCAATCGCATATTTCGCGGCATAGAGCGCGATGGCCTTCTCGAAGGCCAGACGGCTTTCCAGCGGCGACGACTGCTTGCTGGCCCAGGCGCCGATCTGTGCCTGCTTCGGCCGGGTGGCGAAGTAAGTGTCGGCTTCGGCCGCGCTGACCTGCTCGACCGGGCCGCGCACGCGCACCTGTCGGTTCGATGACTTCCAATGGAACACCAGGGCGGCCTTCGGCTGGGAGCCCAACTCCCGCCCTTTTTGACTCTGCATATTCGAATAGAAAACGAAGCCGCGCGCGTCGACGCCCTTCAAAAGCACCATGCGGGCGTCGGGCATGCCGTCGGCGTCGACGGTCGCGAGCGTCATGGCATTGGGATCCCGCGGTTCGGAGGCGGAGGCATCGGCCAGCCAGGCGGTGAAAAGCTGCAGCGGCTCGTCCGCCTGCGTGAAATCACCACTCGTTAACCAAGTCGGGTGTTCAATCGGTTTCGTGTCGGACATTGCACCAAACACATGTTTCCGGATGCGGCTCGGCCGGCCCGGTTATAGAGGAACCGGGGTGCCGCGCCTACCGCCGGCAACCTTCGGCGTGATTCGGCTTCTCCGGATAGCCGGCCTCCTCGCTTTCGGGCTTGCCGTTGCCGGTTGCAGCATCGACGTCGATTCAATGTTCTCGCGGCCGGAAAAGACCGAGATCACCGGATCGGTCAAGGCGCCGACCGATGCCATGGCGGCTGCCGAATTGCCGCCCGAGGCCGATATGGTCCTGACGCGGGCGGCGGTCAACGAGGTGCTCAGCCGCGGTCAGAAGGACGCCAGCGTGCCGTGGGAAAATCCGAAGACCGGCGCCCGGGGCACAGTGACGGCGCTCGCCGCCGCCTACACGATCGACAAGGCACAATGTCACGACTTTCTCGCCAGCTATGTCCGGGACGGTAAGGAATCCTGGCTGCGCGGAGAGGCCTGCCGGGAAGAACCGGGCCGGTGGGAAGTGCGGGCGCTCAAGCCCTGGATCCGATCCTGAGCATTTTGGCCGTCGGGCGCGTTGCATAAGGTCGCGGTTCCCCCCACATTGAGACGGAATCGCCGTCAGGCGTGGGGAACTACCGGAGAAAAGCTGGCATGCGTGACCCCTATGAAGTTCTGGGGGTAGCGAAGAATGCGAACGAGGCGCAGGTGAAAAGCGCCTTCCGCAAGCTCGCCAAGAAACTGCACCCAGACGCCAACAAGCACGATCCGAAGGCGGCCACCCGCTTCGCCGAGCTCAACGCGGCCTACGAAATCCTCGGCGACGAGAAAAAGCGCAAAGCCTTCGACAACGGCGAGATCGATGCCGAGGGCAAGCCGCGCTTCCGTGGGTTCGAAGGTTTCGGCGCCCAGCCTGGTCCGGGCGGCGGCGCGCATTTCGAGACTTTCCAGTGGGGGCCGGATGGCTTCCAGCGCGGCGCGGGGGCGGGCGGCCCCGGACGCGGCGGATTCGAGGACATCCTGCGCGACATGTTTGGCGGGCTTGGCGGCGCCGCGCGGTCACGTGGCGGGCGTTCCGCTCAATTCGAACCCGACGATTTCGCCGAACAGCAGCAACCCGCGCGCGATCTGCTGGCGAGTATGACCATCTCGCTGGAGGATGCAGCGAGAGGCGCGACCAGGCGCCTGCAACTGCCGACCGGCAAGGAGGTCGAGGTCAAGATCCCGTCCGGTCTCGCCAGCGGCCAGCAGATCCGCCTCAAGGGGCAGGGCTGGGGCGGACCGTGGGGCGCCGGCGACGCGCTGATTACGGTGACGATCGCCCCGCATCCGTTGTTCACGGTCGACGGCCACGATCTGAGGCTCGATCTGCCGGTGACGCTTTATGAGGCGGTGCTCGGCGCCAAGGTTCGCGTGCCGACGCTCGACGGCGCCGTGCAGCTTGCGATCCCTCCCAATACCAATGGCGGTCGTACCTTCCGCCTCAAGGGTAAGGGGCTGACAAGCAAATCCGGTCATGGCGACCTGCTCGCCACGGTGCGCATCGTTCTGCCCGAGGACGGCGATGCCGATCTCAGGGAGCTCATGCGCAAGTGGCGCGACAGCAAGACCTATAATCCGCGCAAAGACCTGGAATGACTTTCGCCTAGGCCTGGCAAGGCGCGGTGCTGCCCCGAGGCAGCAACGGCACTACGATTTCTGCGGCGCGGCCCGTTCGACCTGCTCGTAGACCGCCTTGGTGACCTTCTCCATCCGGTCGCGGTCAGCCGGTCCGCTCACGACATAGGCGCGGTTGTCGTCCACCCAGTAAAAGGCGGCGATGCGGTCGGTGTCCTTGTAGCGCAGGCCGGTTTCCGGTCCTTTCGTGCGCGAGCAATAGATCGTGAAACGCTCGCCGGAAGGGCCCTCATACATATAGAAGGCCGCCGCGCCGGCGGGCCCGGGCAGCAGCCGGCCGCCGACCAGCTTCAGGCCGATCGCCGAGAGATCGGGAATGCGCTGCTCATAGCCGAGCCGTTTCGACAGCCACTGCGTCATGTGAGTGCGTTCGTCGCCCGGCACCTCGACCGGATGCCGAACTTCCACGGTATAAAGTTTGTAAGCTTCGAGGGCGTCGCCGGTGAGCTTCTCCGAGCCGCTGATCGAGGCCAGCGTGGCGCCATGCGCGAACCAACCGGCGGCTCCGCCGATCAGGAAGGCGGCGCAGGCCGCCGCTGCGGCGATGCCGCGCCACGAGCGGCCTTGCCGCATCACACGCTCGAGCTTGAGCCGTTCGGGGACCGGCTCGTCGATCGTCGTGCCGTAGCGCGCGCGGATTGCCTCGGCCTGGGTGCGCCAGGCGGCGACCAGCGCCGCGGCGTCGGCGTGCGTCGCCAGCCAGGCTGAGACGGCCTTCTGCCGGTCCGCCGGCAGCTCCCCGTCCACGTAGGCATGCAGTTCGTCCTCGGTGACGGGGACGTTATCTTCAGTCGTCATCGCTCCACCTTCTTGACTTTATTTCACGCGGCGTAGCGCCGGGCGCTCGCCGTCGAGGAAAGACTTGATCTGCGCGCGTGCCCGCGCCAGCCGCGACATCACCGTTCCGATCGGCACGCCTTGCACGTCCGCAACCTCCCGGTAGGAGAGGCCTTCCAGCACCACGAGCAGCAAGGCCGTCCGCTGGTCCTCGACCAGCGTCGCCAGCGCGCGCTCAATATCCCGCGCGCCGGCTTCCGGCCCCGCCATGTCCGGGGCGTCGTTGTCCTCGATCGACGACAGCACCGGCCGCCGCGCGAGGGACCGCAACCGATTCCGGTTGAGGTTGGTCAGGATGGTGTAGAGCCAGCTCCTGACTTCGCCGCCGTGGAACAGATGCTCCGAACGCAGGGCACGGACCAGCGTATCCTGCACGAGATCGTCGGCGATGTCGGCGTTACGCGTCAGGGCCCGCGCGTAGCGGCGCAGCGCCGGAATGGCCGCCTCGACACTCGTGCGAAATCCCGCGACGACCATTGCTCCATCCCGTTTCGCACCGGAAAAACACCGCGCGCCGCTTTATTATTCCAGCGGATGCTTTGCCTGTCGGCGGCTGCGACGCTATGCCATGGGCGTTCGGCGGCTTCCAGGAGGAAAGAGTTAATGCCCGAGAATGACGGCCCGGCGCCGCGCGTTCTTTACTATCTCCGTCATGGTGAGACCGATTGGAACGTCGAAGGGCGGCTGCAAGGCCGGCATGACGTTCCGCTCAATGCGCGCGGCCGGACCCAGGCCGTGCGTTGTGGCGAGATTCTGCGTGATTTGTTCGCGCATAAAGGCCTATCCGCCGGCGCTTTCGATTTCATATGCAGCCCGCTCGGCCGGGCGCGGGAGACGATGGAGCTGGCGCGGGCCGCGCTCGGGCTGCCGCGCGACGGCTACCGCATCGACCAGCGCCTGACCGAGATCACCTTCGGCGACTGGGAGGGCTATACCATCGCCGAATTGCGCAACCGCGATCCACAGCGCGTCGCCGCGCGCGAGCACGACAAATGGCGCTTCGTCGCGCCGGGAGGGGAGAGCTACGAGGCGGTGTCATGGCGCATGCGCGACTGGTACGAGAGCCTTGAGCGCGACGCGGTGGTGACGGCGCATGGCGGCACCGCGCGCGGGCTGATGGCCTATCTGGGCCTCGCCAAGCCGGCCGCCGCGCCGCTCGTCGACATCGCGCAGGGCGTCGTTTACGTGTTCAACGGTACGACGATGACGCGATACGCCTAGGTTTCCGAGCGTATTTGACCGCTGCCGGAGCGCGGGCTACCTCAGCGCGCGAAAGCGCGAAAGTCATGTCGTTCAATACGTTCGGCCATATGTTTCGCTTCACCAGCTTCGGTGAAAGCCACGGTCCCGCCATCGGCTGTGTCGTCGACGGCTGCCCGCCGCGCATTCCGCTCGCCGTCGAGGACATCCAGCGCGAGCTCGACCGCCGCCGGCCCGGCCAGTCGCGCTTCACCACCCAGCGCCAGGAGCCGGATGCGGTGAAGATTTTGTCCGGCGTGTTCACGGACGAGGCGACCGGGCAGCAGGTGACGACCGGCACGCCGATTGCACTCCTCATCGAGAACGTCGATCAACGCTCGAAGGATTATTCCGAGATCAAGGACAAATATCGTCCCGGGCACGCCGGCTACACTTACGACGTCAAATACGGGTTGCACGATTATCGCGGCGGCGGACGCGCCTCGGCGCGCGAGACCGCGGTGCGCGTTGCCGCCGGCGCGATCGCACGCAAGATCGTGCCGGGGCTCACGGTGCGCGGCGCTCTGGTGCAGATGGGCGAGCATAA
>CAZNTY010000122.1:0-3083 GCA_964576085.1 uncultured Undibacter sp.
GCAATTCACGACCGTGCTCGGGCCCGGTTCCGATGGCTACCACGAGACGCATATCCATCTCGATCTCGCCGCCCGGCGGAATGGCTACCGCATCTGCCAGTGGGATGTGCTCGATCCCGCGCCCGAGATTCCCCTGCCGCGGGCACGTCCGGTCGAAGCGTCTACGGTCCAGTGAACGCTCCCTTCACCACTGGCGGCTATGAACGGACCGTGAAACCGACCCGCCCCGACGAGTTCGAACCGGCCGTGCTGCAGCCCCGCGGCATCAGCCGGCGCGGGCTCATTCTCGGCGGCCTTGGCGGAGCAGGTCTGATCGGCCTCGCCTCGGCCGGCACGGCAGCCTATGCCGTGGGGATCGAGGCGCAGGAACTCATCGTCACGACCTACCGGCCGAAGCCGGCGGCCTGGCCGGTGAGCCAGAAGCTCTCGATCACGGTGATCGCCGACCTGCATGCCGGCGGCCCGAATGTCGGACTGGCGCGGGTGCGCGACGTGGTGGACGTCGCCAACAGCCTGCGCTCGGACATCGTTCTTCTGCTCGGCGATTATTTCGCCACCCACCATTTCATCACCGAACGCGTACCGCCCGCGGCGTGGGCGGGCGAACTGGCGCGGTTGCGTTCGCGCCTCGGCACGTACGCGATCTTCGGCAATCATGACTGGTGGTACGACATCGCCGGGACGCGCCGCGCGCTGGCGCAGGTGAATATCCCGGCGCTCGAAAATTCCGTCCTCCTTGTCGGCGAGCCGGGTGAGCGGTTTTGGCTCGGCGGCCTCGGCGACCAGTTGGCCTATCGCCTGGGACATCGCCGGTTCGTCGGCGTCGACGATCTGCCGGGCACCATGGCGCAGATCGAAGGGCCCGAACCCGTCATCCTCATGGTGCACGAGCCGGATATCTTCACGCAGGTGTCCGATCGCGTGGCGCTGACGCTCGCGGGGCATACGCATGGCGGGCAGATCCGCCTGCCGTTCATCTGGCCCTCCTACGTGCCCTCGGAATTCGGCGCGCGCTTCGCCTATGGCCATATCGTCGAGGGTGGGCGGCACATGATTGTCTCGGGCGGGATCGGCACGAGCATCGTGCCGGCGCGGCTTGGTGTGCCGCCGGAAATCCTGCGCATCGAGCTAGGGGCGTAAGCCAAAAGCAAACGGCGCCGGTCAGGCCGGCGCCGTGAAACCCGTCTCAAACGGCGGTCAGTTGCCGTAGGCAGCGCCGCCGGTCAAAGCCACGCGCGGATTGTAGGGCGAGTCGCCCTGCGTCGGGGCGAGCACCACGACCACCGTGCCAACCTTCACGCGCTTGTAGAGGTCGATCACGTCCTCGTTGGTCATGCGGATGCAGCCCGAGGAGATCGCCGTGCCGATATATTCCGGCTGATTGGTGCCGTGGATGCGGTAGAGCGTGTCCTTGGCGCCGGCATAGATGTAGAGGCCGCGCGCGCCCATCGGGTTGGCCGCACCGCCGGGCATGAACGCCGGCAGCGGCCCAAGCCGGGCATGCTCGCCTGGCGTCGGTGTCCAGCTCGGCCATTCGGTCATGCGGCCGATCTTGGCGACGCCGGACCAGACCTGCGCCTCTTCGCCGACGGTCACGCCGTAGCGGATCGCCTTGCCGTTCGCCAGCACGTAATAGAGGTAGCGCGCATCGGTATCGACGACGATCGTGCCCGCCGCCTCCTTGCGGTGATAGTCGACGATATGGCGACGGTAAGGCTCCGGGATTGTTGCCTGGGCATAGGGCGTGTCGGCCAGCAGCGCCTTGTCGCGTGCTGTGAAATTTGCCTCGGAGGCAGGCTCGGCCGTGGACTGCATGCAACCCGCAAGGGCCAGTCCGACCAGCAAAAGAGGAATCACGCGTACAATCATGCCAGCCCCTTTTGGTGCCCTTTCCCGGCCACGATTCGACCGTGTTGGCCGACAATTAAACGCAAAAGGTCCGAACCTTCTAGGCAAAGCTGCAGGTCCGAAGTCGGTCTTGGCGGACCTGTTGCTGCAATGCCGCAGTTCCGGCCGGCGCGCCACAGGGCCCACTCGCTTATCCCCAACAGCTTACCACGCCGGAAGTTTGGCAGCGAGGCGTTAAGTAACCGTTCACCGTAATCCGGCTATTTGCGCCGTCCCGTTTCGGCGGGCCCCGTTCAGTTGCGCTGCAGAATAAATGTCGCGATGTCACACGATTTGCTGCCTATTTCCGCCGCACTGAATCCCTATCTGTCACAGCAAGTCCGACGCGATCATGATCGGACGGAGGAGGAAACGATGAAATCGGCGGAAGTTTACCGCGCGCGTGGGATTGCGGCCCGCGCGGAGGGCAATCTCGTGCGCTGCTATGGAGAGATCGGCATATCGGCCGTCGCCGGCGCGCTTGCGTGCCAGCAGGGTGCCGCATCCAAGCCGGGCGACACATCCCGGCCGGCCGACCAGGCGAAAGACGAGCGTCCGCATGAGGACGCGGTCGAGATCGTGGATGCCGCGGCCTGACGCGGCGGTTAAAAAAAGCCCACGTTGCGCTTTCGGCGCTTGCAGTTGCGGCCGTCGTCGGGCCATGACTTGACGCGATCGCTGCGGCTGCAAGGCGAGACACACGGCAGCCGCCCGTTCCGACGGGGCCTGCATGCTGTCAGCCTATGTGCCGCGCGGCACCACGCTCGAACAGAAGGTCGTTGAGCCCGGCACCAGCGTGCCGGACGCGGCCGTCTGGATCGATCTCGTCAATCCCGCGGCCGGCGAAGACAAGCTGATCGAGAATCTCGTCGGCATCGCGGTGCCGACGCGGGAGGAGATGCAGGAAATCGAGATCTCCAGCCGTCTCTATGTCGAGAACGGCGCGCGCTACATGACGGCGACGCTGATGTGCCAGTCGGACACGCCGTTGCCGAAGACGACGCCGGTGACCTTGATCCTCGCCTCGCATCGCCTGATCACGGTGCGCTACGACGACCCCAAGCCCTTCGCCATCATCCGGCACAGATTGGGCCGCTCGTGCTCGTCGTCGGTGAACGGGGATTCGGTGCTGATGGACCTGCTCGACGCGGTCATCGATCGCGCCGCCGACATTCTCGAAAAGATCGGCATGGAGG
>CAZNTY010000123.1:0-9054 GCA_964576085.1 uncultured Undibacter sp.
CGAGCGCAACGAGATCGACCACCGTGCGCAGCGAACGCCCGATCAGACGCTGGATTTCCACCGTGCGGCCGCCCTGCTTCCCCGCCGTGGCCGCGCCGCGGGGGCGCTCGGCGGTGGCGCGCGGCAGCATGCCGTATTCGGCGGTGATCCAGCCACGGCCTTGGCCCTTGAGCCAGGGCGGCAGACGCTCTTCGAGACTTGCCGTGACCAGGACGTGGGTGTCGCCGAACTTCACCAGGCAGGAGCCTTCGGCATATTTGACCACGCCGCGTTCGAGCGACACGGCGCGCAGTTCATCGGACTTGCGGCGGCTGGGCCGGATCACGCGGTTAACCTCTGCTGTCGGGGCGCCCACCATAGCGATCATGGCGGCTTGAACAAGAGTGGCGGAATGGTCAAATCTGCGGTGACTTGAAGGGCCTGGACGACAGTTTGAGCAACGGCTTGGACGGCAAATGGCTTCGCACGACATCCCGATTGGCGCGACCCAGGTGAGCCTCGCGGCGCTGAACGAGCGCTCGCGCGAGATTTTCCGCCAGATCGTCGAAAGCTATCTCGCGACCGGTGAGCCGGTCGGTTCGCGCAACCTCGCGCGAATCATCCCGATGCCGCTGTCGCCGGCGTCGGTGCGCAACGTGATGTCCGACCTGGAGCAGCTCGGCCTGATCTGGGCGCCGCATACATCGGCCGGCCGGCTGCCGACCGAGCTTGGGCTGCGCTTCTTCGTTGACGCGCTGATGCAGGTCGGCGATCTCGCCGAGGAGGAGCGCCAGTCGATCGAATCGCAGGTCGCGGCGGCGCGCAACGGCCAGTCGCTGGAAAGCGTGCTCACCGAGGCTTCGCAGATGCTCTCCGGGCTGACGCGGTCCGCCGGCATCGTGCTCACGGCCAAGAACAACGTGCGGCTCAAGCACATCGAGTTCGTGCGGCTCGAGCCGGAGCGGGCGCTTGCCGTGCTGGTGGCCGAGGACGGGCAGGTGGAAAATCGTGTGCTCAACGTGCCGCCGGGTCTGCCGGTCTCGGCGCTGACCGAGGCGGCGAATTTCCTCAACGCGCGCATCCGCGGCAAGACGCTGGCTGAGTTGCGCGGCGAGATCGAGAAGGCCGTGGAGGAGGGCCGGGCCGAGCTCGACCACCTGACGCAGAAGGTCATCGCGGCCGGCCTCGCGAGCTGGTCCGGCGGCGATAACGAGGACCGCAAGCTGATCGTGCGCGGGCAGGCGCATCTGCTCGAGGACCTCAAGGCGATTGAAGACCTTGAACGCGTGCGGCTGCTGTTCGACGCGCTGGAGACCAAGCGCGGCGTGATCGACCTGCTCGGTCGCGCCGAGCGGGCCGACGGCGTGCGCATCTTCATCGGCTCTGAAAACAAGCTGTTTTCGCTATCCGGCTCCTCGACCATCATCGCACCTTACCGTGACGGGGCCGGCCGCATTGTCGGCGTGCTTGGCGTGATCGGTCCGACCCGGCTCAATTACGCCCGTGTCATCCCGATGGTCGATTACACCGCCAAGGTCGTCGGACGCCTGCTGCAGCCTTGATCTTTGCCGATTGAAGCCTGATATCCGGGAACGTGAACTGGGACCTTGAACGATGAACGACTCGACTGCCCGCCGGGACAATGAAGGAGTGACGGCCGCGCCGGAAAGCGCCGGCCAGGCCACGCCGTCCGGCGACATGGTGCCGGCCGAGCAGGTGAAGGCCGCGCTCGACGCAGCCGCCGATTTCAAGGACAAGCTGCTGCGCGCGCTGGCCGAGATGGAGAACTTGCGCAAACGCACCGAGCGCGAGGTCGCCGATGCGCGGCAATATGGCGTTAGCGCCTTTGCCCGTGATGTCCTCCAGGTTGCCGACAACATGCACCGCGCGCTCGATGTGATCGGCGCCGAGCTGGCGGACAACGCCGACGCCAACGTGCGGGCGCTGGTCGAGGGCGTCCAGCTGACCGAGCGCGAGCTGGCCAAGGTGCTGGAGAAGCATGGCGTGAAGAAGCTCGCGCCGCTCGGCGAGAAGTTCGATCCAAACTTCCACCAGGCGATGTACGAGGTGGCGGACGATTCGGCCGCGCCCGGCACGGTCGCGCAGGTGATCCAAGCGGGCTATTCGATCGGGGATCGTGTGCTGCGGCCGGCGCTGGTTGCGGTCGCCAAGGCGGCGCCGAAATCTCCTGCGCCGTCCGCCAACGACAACGGCGGCACCGATACGACCGCCTAATGGCGATCTGGGCCCCGTAGTTTGGATTCATTATAAACTATTGATTTCGCAGGATCTTTGATTGACCCTGCGGGGCATCGGCGTATTCGTCGCATATCCATTTTCAGATTTGCGGGGAAATCCGATGTCGAAGTCGCTCTGGTCCGCAGCCGGACGTGTCGTGCTAATAGCGCTGCTTACGGGAGCCGTGCAGGGCACCGCGCACGCGCAGTCGATGCAGGACGGCGCCAAGTCCTACAAAGCCTACGTCGTCGAGAATGCGGACAAGGCGCTCGCTGGCGCCAAGGCCCTGCAGGCGGCGGTGAAGGCGAGCGACGTCAAGGCGGCACAGCAAGCCTGGATCGAGTCGCGCAAGGGCTGGGAAGCGATCGAGACGGTGACGGCGGAGGTCTTCCCCCAGTTCGACAAGACGGTCGATCCGTGGCCGGACGCCAAGCAGGGCTACCATGCGATTGAGGCGGCGCTGTTTTCTTCCGGCAAGGTCACCGAGATCGCGGCGCCGACCGACAGGCTGGTCGCAGATATTAGCCGATTTCAGAAGAAGGTCAGCGCGCCGAAATACCGCTTCAAGGTACAGGACCTGTTCAACGGCACCGCCAAGCTCGCCTTCGAGGTCGGCGAGAGCAAGTCGAAGGGCGGCGAGTCGCCCTATGCCGCGACCTCGCATATCGACATGCAGCAGAACGTGCGCGGCATCGAAGTCGCCTACAAGACGATATTCCAACCGACCCTCCAGAAGCGCGACGCTGAGCTGGCCAGGATGATCGGCGAGCGCATCGGGAATCTCGAAAAGCTGGTCGGCGTCAACGACCTCAAGAGCCTCGACCAGAAGGCGGTGCATATCGCCGGCGAGGAGCTTGCAGCATTTTTCCAGCAGGCGGCGCCGAAGCTGCGGCTCAAGACACCGAAAGTCGAAGAAGAGGATGAGGGAGAAAACGAGTCGAAATGAACGGCGTAGCGCGCAGTATTGGGCGGGTGATCCTGACGGCGGGTGCCGCCGCCACGCTTGCGCTCGTGGTTGCGCAGGCGCGGCCGCTCACCGGCCGGGAAGGCGTTCTGCCGCCCGGCACCGAGCTCAACGACGAGACGCTCGATCAACCGACCGAGTTGTTCGCGTCCGAGATGGCGGGCGGCAAGCGGTCCTACCTGCTCAATCTTGGAGACTTGCTGTTCTCGTCGCCGGACATTTTCGGCGGCGTGGCGCGACAGGCCGGCATGAGCTGCAACACCTGTCATCGGCAAGGTACCAACAACGACAAGCTGTTCATTCCCGGCCTGTCGGAACGGCCAGGCACGTTCGATACCACTGGCGCGCTGTTCAACCCGAAGGCGGATAACGGCGTGCGCGATGCGATGACCATGCCGAGTCTGCGCGGCGCCAAGTATCTTGCCCCCTATGGTCATGACGGACGTTTTGCCTCGCTTCGCGAGTTTGTGCGCAATGTCATCGTCAACGAATTTGCCGGGCCGGAGCCGTCGGGACAGATCCTCGATGCGCTGGTCGCTTATATCGAGGACATCTCGTTTCTGCCGAACAGTAAGCTGGGTCCCGATGGTCGGTTGACCGACAAGGCGTCTCCCGCGGCGCGGCGCGGCGAGGCACTGTTCCGGCGTCCGTTCCGCAGCGATGCGAGCTTGAGCTGCGCCGCTTGCCACAGGCCGGACGCCGCCTTCGTCGATCACCAGACACACGATGTCGGATCGGGCGGCGCCTTCAAGACCATGACGCTGCTCAATGCCAACTTCAACGCGCCGTATTTCCACGACGGCCGCTTCGACAGCTATGATGAAGTCGTGCGCTATTTCGACCGGCATTATGATCTAGGCCTCGCCGACAGCGAGCGCGCGGATCTCGTCGCCTATCTTGACGCGGTTGGCGATGCCGACGAGCCGGTCACGCGCAACGCCGTGCAGGCGGAATACGACGAGTTGCAATCATTCATCAGCGTGCTCGATACCGCGATACCGGAGCACAACAGAGAAATCATCGCGCTCACGGTCGAGACGGTCGGCAACGAGTGGCGGGAGCTAGGTGAGGCGTTTCCGCCCGCCAAAGACCCGAGCGTGACCGACGGGCTGCGGGAGCGGCTGCGAGCGCGGGACGCCGTGCGCGGCCTGGTGCTGTCGTTGCGACTGATCGCGATGGCGTCCGAGGCGGGACGGTTCGATGAAGCGGCGCAGATTTACGCGCGATATCGCGCCGAGGCGGTAGCTGCCGCCGACACGCTGAAGGCCGCGGAGCGATACTCGCTGTACAATCCCGCCGTTCGCGCGGCCCACTTCAAGGCACTCGACCAGCTGATCGACCTGGCGCAGGGCGGCTTGTCCGGGCGGTGAATGCTGTCATCAGCCGATATGACTGACATCAAACAGAGTGGAGCCGGTTCATGCGTCAGGTGACGTGTTTCGTCGCGGCATGTCTCGTTGCCGTTTCTGGCGTCGTAGCGCAGGCGGCCGACGCCCCAAAGTCGATCTGGGACCAGGAGACACTGACCGGTGATTGGGATGGCGCCCGCAGTCGGCTCAAGGAGCAGAGCGGCATTGACATCTCGCTCACCTACATCAACGAGGTGCTCGGCGTCTTGCGCGGCGGTATCGATCGGCAGGCGAGCTACGAAGGCCGCCTCGATCTTTCGATCGATACTGATCTGGGCAAGTTGATCGGCTGGGATGGAGCAAAGACCCACGTCACGGTCTATCAGATACACAGCACGCACGATAATGCGGCCGCGAATGTCGGCAGTATCGCTGACCCGAGCAATATCGATGCGGTGCAGACCACGCGGTTGTTCACCGCATGGTTTCAATACGGTGATCCCGCCTTCAACGCCGACGATCCGTCGAAAAGCGATCGCTTCTCGTTTCGGATCGGCCAGCTTGCGGCAGACGATGAATTTCTGACAAGCCCGACCGCGGGCGGCCTGATCAACGGCACCTTCGGCTGGGCCGCAATCCACGCCGCCAATATGCTCAGCGGCGGTCCTGCTTATCCGCTGGCTACGCCTGGCGCGCGCCTTCAGGTCCGGCCGATCTCCGAGATCGCACTTCGCGCGGCGGTGTTCTCCGGCAATCCGGCCGGCGACAACTGCAACGGCAACCCGCAAATTTGCGATCGCCACGGCACGACGTTCAGTTTCGCCGACGGCGCGCTGTTCATTGGCGAGTTGGAATATGGCGTGAACCAAGCAAAGAAGGCGGCTGGCCTACCCGGTGTCTACAAGATCGGTGTCTGGCGTGCGAGTGCGGATTATGCCGATCAGCATTACGGCGTGACGGCGGGCGGCGCGGTGGTCTCGCTGGCCAATCCGCTGGCGGTCGGGCCGCTCAACCGTTCCGGCAACTGGGGTATTTACGGCGTCGCCGATCAGACCGTGTGGCAAGGCAAGGAAAAAAGCGTCAGCCTGTTCGTGCGCGCCGGCGCAACTCCCTCCGACCGCAATCTCGTGTCGGCCTATGTCGACGGCGGCGCCGGCTTCAAAGGCCTGCTTCCAGGCCGCGCCGAGGACACGCTCACGTTCGGTTTCGCCTACATCAAGATCAGCCCGGATGCCGTGGCGCTCGATCGCGATCAGAATGTTCTTGCGCCGCCTTATCCGATCCGCAGTCACGAGATCGTATTCGAAGCGAGTTACGCGGCGCAGCTTGCGCCCTGGTGGACGGTGCAACCGGACTTCCAGTACATCGTTCATCCTGGCGGCAATGTGCAGAACCCGAATAATCTGGCGGTCACCGTGAAGGACGCCGCCATCATCGGGGTGCGCAGCACGATCAAGTTCTAGGCCGCGGCATGATCGTTCTGAAAGATCAGACGCCGCTGGCGCAGGGTCTCAACCAGTTCGTCTATCAGCATCCGCACGATCCCGACCTGTTGATCAAGACGCTGCAATTCGAGAAGGCCGAGAAGCGCTGGCTGCTGAAGCAAGGTTTCCGCGTGAAACGGCGCTACGGGGTCTATTCAGGCTTTCTGCGGGAGCTGCAGGAGTACTTCGCCATCCGCGCGCGAATGCCTGGGCCGCACCCGTCCTTCCTGCAGCGGCCGTACGGCATCGTGGATACCGATCTCGGCTTCGGGTTCGTGGTCGGCAAAGTAAAGGGTCGCGATGGCGGGCTGGCGCCGACATTGGCGCAGGTCGTGATGAGAGACGGCTTGACGGCTGAGCTGCGGGGCAAGGTTGAAACGCTGAAAAAACTGCTCGACGACAACTGGATCATCACCAATGATCTCGGCATCAACAATATCCTCTATGCCTGGAGCGAGAGCGAGGGCGACCACCTCGTGATCGTCGAGGGCCTTGGCGAGCATACGCTGCTGCCGGTTTCCAGCCTCAGCCCCGCTCTCAACCGGATCGCCAACAAGCGGCACTTCGCGCGGCTTGTGAGGTCGATGGAAAAATTCGACAGACGACGGTCGTCTGCGCCTCCGGCCTGAAGCGGAATGACGGAGAAAAGAACCGCCTCGTTTCAACGCGAGGTGATACCGTCGCGTACGGCGCGGAAGCGATTGAAGACCTCGTCCCATTGGTCGCTTCGAGCCGTCCCGACGATGCGGAAATAGCCGGCGCCGCTGAAGCGCAGCCACTGCACGATCTTGAGTGATTCGCCGTGCGGGTCCTTGGCCTGGGCGCGGATTTCGAATCCTGGCTGGCCGCCGATCCGCATCTCTTCGGCCGACTGAAAGGACAGGTCGCGAAGCGGCACTGCCAGCAGCATGTCGCGCGCGAACCGGGCCCGGTCGCTTGCGTCGGCCGGTGCGCCGGTGCCAAGCGAGACGATGACGTAGGGCTGCCGGTCGACGCTGTTGTCGGGCCCCTCGGTCAGGATGACGCTTTCCGACGACACCTGGGCGACGCGAAAACCGGCAAGATCATTGAGCTTGAAGGGGATCAGCGCCAGCCGTTCCTCGATCGGCTGTTTGCGGAATGTGACGCTCGCCAGCATCCGACGCACCACGGCGTCGGTATAGACCTTGCGCGCGCTGTCCGGGATGTTGACGCTGATCAGCGCCACGAAATCTTGCCCCAGGCCGGTGGCCGTTGCGAGCAGGATCCAGCGCTGGATGGCAATGCCGTTCTCGACGACGCGGGCGACGTGCAGGTAGCCGATGCCGTTCCGGAACGGAAAGCTCTCGCGCTCGATCCTGGTTGCGCCTGCCGGGTCCTTGCCGAAGATCGTGCGCTCGAGTTCGGTATAGACGGTTGGTGCCAGCTCGAGGATGGTGACGGTTACCTTGCGGTCCGGGTCCTGGAAGCCTGGAAGCCTCGGCCCGGTCTTGAGGTCGCCGGCAGGCTCCAGTCCGATGCTCATCCCCGGTGGAAATACCGGCTCCGCATCGGCGGTCGTGGCGGCGCCGGCCAGGAGCAGCAAGGCGACGAGAAAACGCAGCATCGGCATGAACCCACGGCAGATTAAGGCATCCAGCTAAGCCCCGAGGATCGCCGCCCGCAATGGCGCTTTCAGGGCGCTCACCGCAATGGGCTGGCAATCGCCTTGAAGGCCGGAGGGAATGTCCGGTATTGGCAGGCGCTGGGTGAGGTCATGCTGGAACCGATCAGGCTCAAGGACCAGACGCCGGTTGCATCGGGCGCGCTACAGATCGTCTACCAGCATCCGCGCGAGCCGGACCTGCTGGTCAAGGTCCTGCAACTCGACAAGATGCGCAGGCGCTGGCTGAGGAAGTCGCGTGGCCTGCCGATCAGGCGCCGGTTCGGCTTCTACAATGCCTGGGTGCGCGAATTGAACGAATACATCGCCATCCGCTCCCGCGCGCCCGAAGGCGAATATCCTGAATTCCTGCAGCGCCACTATGGGTTGACAGAGACCGACCTCGGGCTGGGTCTTCTTGTCGGCAAGGTCAAGGGCCGTGACGGCGCCCTGGCGCCGACCCTCGGCCAGGTGGTGTCGAAGCATGGTCTGTCGGCCGACTTGCGCGGCAAGATCGCCGACCTCCGGCGCAGGGTCGAGGCCCTCAATCTGGTCACCACCGACATCAGTGTGAACAATATCCTGCTGGCCTGGAGCGAGCGGCACGGCGACCATCTGGTCATCATCGAGGGTCTGGGCGACAACACCCTCATCCCGATTAAAAGCATGAGCCGGCACCTTAACCGCCGCAGCATCCGGCGCCATTTCGCCCGCACTCTCGCCGGTCTCGAGGGCATCGATCGCCTGCGGGCGGGCAAAAGTTAACGGGCGGATAGCTCACCCTAAGCAGCGAGGGAGCCGCCGGCCCGTGCAAAACAGGCCGTATTGGCAGGCGCCCAAGGCTTGCGGCCAAACCCGGCCCCCCTATATGAACATGCGAAGCCGCAAATGTTGCGGTCAATCGCGTGTTTAGGGGGTCGGATCTGGGGGCCCCGCGGATGAGCCGCGGGACTTTATCGGGCGCCACAAGGCCCGGCCGACCTGCCAGAAAGAGAGGATCGAACATGGGCAAGGTCATCGGTATCGACCTCGGCACCACCAATTCATGCGTCGCGGTGATGGAAGGCAAAGCGCCGAAAGTCATCGAGAACGCCGAAGGCGCACGGACCACTCCGTCGATCGTCGCCTTCACTGACGACGGCGAACGTCTCGTCGGCCAGCCGGCCAAGCGCCAGGCCGTCACCAATCCGGAAAAGACCATCTTCGCGGTCAAGCGCCTGATCGGGCGCCGCTACGACGACCCGATGGTCGAGAAGGATAAGAAGCTCGTCCCCTACAAGATCAGCAAGGCGTCGAACGGCGATGCCTGGGTCGAAGCGGACGGCAAGCAATACTCTCCCTCACAGATTTCCGCCTTCATCCTGCAGAAGATGAAGGAAACCGCGGAAGCCCATCTCGGCTCCAAGGTCGATCAGGCGG
>CAZNTY010000124.1:0-7198 GCA_964576085.1 uncultured Undibacter sp.
GACCGTTCCGACGGGTATTCAACCTGGCCGATTACGTCCAGGTGAAAGGGGCCTCGTTCAAAGACGGACTCCTGAAAATCGACCTCGTGCGTGAAGTGCCCGAGGCGATGAAGCCGCGCCGGATCGAAATCGCGATCGGCAACGGTATCGACACCAGACAAATCAAACAAAAGGAGGCGGCCTGAGCGGTTGGCAAGACCGCTTGGCTGTCTCCACATCTCGCGCGGCTCTGCCGCGTAACGAAATATCGTAATGGAGGCTGATCATGAGTGTTCGAGATCTGATCCCCTGGAATCGCAGCCGCGAAGTGACGGTTCGACGCGGCGAAGAGAGCAATCCGTTCCTTGCGCTGCATCGCGAGGTGAATCGGCTGTTCGATGACGTCTTCCGTGGCTTTGACCTTGCCCCGTTTGAGTTCGGCCGCGGGTTCGACCGTTCACTGGGGTGGCCGAATATCGAGGTGAGCGAAACCGAAAAGGAGGTAAAGGTCACCGCGGAACTACCGGGGCTCGATGAAAAGGACGTACAACTCGAGCTATCGAATGGCGTGCTCGCCATCAAGGGCGAGAAGAAGACCGAATCGGAGGACAAGGATCGGCTATTTAGTGAGCGATATTACGGCCGCTTCGAGCGCCGTATTCCGGTGGAAGACATCGAGGAGGACAAGGTGAATGCGTCGTTCCGTAACGGCGTCCTCACCGTGACACTGCCGAAAACGGCGCAGGCGCAGCGGCAGACGAAACGCATCGCTATCAACGGCGGTTGATCACCAGATACCGGTTGCCGACGAGATGCGAGGTGCAATTATGCCGAACGCCATCTCATGCGTGCCTCAACAAGACGTAAACGGGCGGTGCGGATTTGAGGCGCCGCCCTCCTCCTCATCTCTCCCGTCTGACGCCGTTGCCGTGATTTATCGTCCCGCGCGGCCGACGATGACATCGGGGTTACGCAATACGCGGCAGTGGAAGTTGCGGTTCGAGCGCCGCACCGCACCATTCATTGAACCGCTAATGGGTTGGACCGGTGGCGAAGACACGTTGTGCCAGGTCGAGCTCACATTTCCATCCGCGGAAACAGCCATCGCCTACGCGCGCCGTCAGGGCCTGACATTCGTCGTGTACGGCGCCGAACGAACTCAAAAGGACTGTCGGCAGTCGCCGCGACCGCGCCGATCTCAGGATCACACGACCGTGGCATCCAAAAGTCCGGAGCGGGCCGAGTGCGAGATTGAATCGACTGCTGCCCATACGGCGACCGCAAGCGAACTGACAACGATCGATCCGATGACCCGCTATGCCCGTCCCAACGACGTGTTGCGTGATCCGGCACTGTCAGTGCGAGAGAAGCAGGACATCCTTCAGCGTTGGGCGTTGGAGGCTTATCGTCGCGAGACGAACGCGACGGGGCGGGGCCAATCTCAACTGGACGGCATTATTGACGTACTGATCGATCTTGACGGCGGCCTGCCGTTGGCTGTGCTCACGAAGCAGGCCGACATGGAGCGCTTTGGCGCGCGCACAGAAGGAAAAGTAGCAGCCTAGTGACACCCACAAAGGACCTTAAAATAAAATGGCGGATTTCGTCATGAGAGGAACAGCATGGATAAAAGCGATCATCCAATTCGGAGAGATCGGTAGCGCGGCGGCCTTTCTGGCGGCTCCATGGCTGCTTGGGTTCACGTCCGTTGCTGCATGGAATGCCTGGCTTAGTGGCCTTATCGTCCTCGGAGTAGTCGCCGCGGCGTTCATCGCCGAAGCCAGAGGGAGTTGCGAAACACTTGTCGCAATCGGTCTCTGGAACATGATGGCGCCTAGTATTCTCGGATTTGCCGGCCACACGCCTGCGACTATGGGCCATCTCCTGTTTGGCGCTGCAATATCGATGATCGCGGTGGCCGACATCCGTCATCAGGCGAATACGCCTACGCGGCGAAGCCTGCGGGGCGTTACACCAACTCAAGTTTCTGAACTCCGTTCTGAACGCCATCGTCGTCTGGCCTTCAGATCGGCAAGCCCTGAAGGGCCAATCTGCACCTAGCCTTTGTGCCAAAGGAGGTCGTCATGATGGAGAAAGCATGGAAAAAGGAAGCAATCGCTGATGTCATCAACTTGGTCTTGGCGGTTTGGCTGTTCCTGTCGCCTTGGATTTTCGGCATCGCGTCGGAATCGATGGCGAGCTGGAATGCCTGGCTCAGTGGCCTCGTGATCGGCGTCCTCGCCGTCGCCGCGCTCGTGGCTTTTGCCGAGTGGGAGGAGTGGATCAACCTCGTGCTCGGTCTTTGGGTGGCAGCCTCTCCCTGGATCGTCGGGTTCGCTGGTCACTCGATCGCGACCCGGATCCACGTCCTGGTCGGCATTGCCGTGGCAGTCGTAGCCGCTGTGCGACTGTGGATTATGCATCGCAGTCCCCCACGCGTCACGGCTTGATGCCGGCCGCCGCGGGCCGACGCCCCCCTCGGCCCGCGGCATCTGCCGCGCTACTGCGAAGGAGAGCCGGATGACCGAACCCATCAAGCAAATTCTCGAATTTCTGCAAAAGATAATCGATGATACCGATTCACGCTTGACGGGCAGAGCTTCGATACTGGACTACGGAATGCGGGTCCGCCGTCAGACTGCGGAAGAGATTTTCCGTCACATCCAATCCCTGGTAGGTACAAAGTCGGCCACACGGACAGGTCCGAGTGCTAGCCCAGCAATCACGCCATATGCTGGTGTGGAAATCGAGCTTGGCCTGCGTGATGGTCCGTCGGCGGGAGCCGGGAATCTGCATGCCGCGGCGACTCGGGCAGACACCCGCGCCGGTGTTACGCACTAATAGAGCAAACGAGCCGCCATCAGCCCGCCAGCAATATAACCGACGACAAAAATCTTTATGCCATCAGACTCGCCCGTAAAGAGACTTTTGACGGAACTGCCGGCGGACTTGGACGCAGCCGATGAGGCGCCGTTTTACATTCCTGCGACCGGGCCGGCGGCGCGGCCCCGGCGCACCTTGAAATACGGCGACAGCTTTGTCGTCCTCGACAGTCACGGCGACATCGGCGCCTCTACCGGCGGTCCGGACGGCCTCTTTCACGAGGACACGCGACACCTGTCCCGCCTGGAGTTGGCGCTGAACGAGCTGCAGCCGCTTCTGCTCGGCTCGAATCTCCGCGACGACAACGCCATTCTCACCGTCGATCTTGCAAACCCGGACCTGTTCTTCGACAAGCGTCTTATTTTACCAAAAGACACCGTGCATATCGTTCGCACGACATTTCTTTGGCGCGGTGTCGCCTATCAAAGATTAGGATTGCGCAATTACGGTGACCGACGAGTCGCCGTCCGCCTGTCGTTTGCATTCGACAGCGATTTCGCTGACCTGTTTGAGGTGCGCGGATTGCGACGGGAGAAACGCGGAGTCATCGTTCGCAACGCAATCGGGCCAGATCGCGTGGCGCTCACCTATCAGGGGCTGGACAGCAAGCTACGACACACAACTCTGACTTTCGAGCCAGTTCCGACAACACTTGAGTTAACAAGCGCGTCCTACGCTACCGATTTACTGCCTGGCCAGATGAAGTCCATCTTCCTGACAATTGACTGCAATCCGGTCAGCGACCAACGGCCCTTGCCCTTTTTCCGCGGCGTCCGTGCGGCACGCCGCGAGCTGAAGGCCATAACTCGCGACGCAACCACCGTCGAAACCTCAAACAACATTTTCAACGAGATTTTGTGCCGGTCGATGGCTGACTTGCACATGTTGATGACCGATACGCCGGAAGGGCGATATCCCTATGCCGGCACTCCCTGGTATTCGACAACGTTCGGCCGCGACGGCCTTATCACTGCGTTGCAAATGCTGTGGGTCGATTCCGGCATCGCCCGCGGTGTGCTGAAGCGCCTGGCAGCCCATCAAGCGAAGATGATTGATCCCGCGGCCGATGCGCAGCCGGGCAAAATCCTTCATGAAATGCGTAGCGGCGAAATGGCGGCACTTCATGAGATTCCGTTCGGACTATATTATGGCAGCGTCGATTCCACTCCGCTCTTTGTCCTGCTCGCCGGTCTCTATTTCGAGCGCACAGGCGATACGGAGACGCTTGCGCAGCTCTGGCCGTCAATCGAGTCGGCACTACAATGGATCGACAACTTTGGCGATTCTGATCAGGACGGATTTGTTGAGTACGAGCGCGCTGGGCCGCAAGGCCTGTTGAACCAAGGATGGAAAGATTCCCAGGACGCCGTCTTTCATGCCGACGGCAGCTTGGCCAAAGGGCCGATCGCCCTTTGCGAAGTCCAGGGCTATGTCTTTGCAGCGAAGCGCGCAATCGCGCGCTATGCCCGACGAACAGGGCAAGAGGCCTCTGCGGACAAGCTCGAGATGGAGGCAAAGCGTCTAGCCGAACGATTCGAAGCCGCCTATTGGTGCCCCGACCTCAAGACTTATGCACTCGCGCTCGATGGCGAAAAAAAGCCGTGCCGCGTTCGCACTTCTAATGCAGGACAGGTCTTATTAAGTGGCATTGCTTCTGCGGCACGCGCTACGCAGGTGGCAGAGGGACTGTTGGGACCACAGTTTTTCTCAGGCTGGGGCGTTCGGACCGTTGCGTCAGGGCAGCCGCGGTATAATCCGATGTCCTATCACAACGGGTCGATTTGGCCTCACGATAACAGCCTCATTGCGTTCGGCCTCGCACGCTACAATCAAAAAGCGGCCGTCGAGCGCCTGTTCACCGCTCTGTTCCACACGGCGAGCTATATGGAATTTCGGCGGCTTCCGGAGCTGTTTTGCGGCTTGCAGCGCGCGCGAGGGCGCGGGCCGACGCTCTATCCCGTCGCCTGTTCTCCTCAGGCCTGGGCAAGCGCGACCCCGTTTGCGTTGCTCGCTGCGTCTCTCGGCCTGGAATTCGATCCCCAAGCAGGCGAAATCCGTATGAGAAATCCTCATTTGCCTGCGTTTCTTGATGAGGTCGTGCTCCGAAAATTGCGACTGGGAGATGCAAGCCTGGACATCAAAGTCCGCCGTCACCGGGGCGATGTGTCGGTGGAAGTCCTTGAAAGTCGCGGGACCGTTCAACTTGCCATACTTCACGCGAGGTGAGGCTTAGTGCGGAACCGATTTTCATCATTGGTAACCATCTGATCGATGGTGGCAATGAAGCGGTGGAGACGACAAAGGTCGACTCGCACAAGAATGGACAGCAACAGGAGGGGATGAATGGATGATCATCCCTTAGCGGATCTTGATCTCGACGAACGCAATTTACTCGCCGTGTTCGCGCGGCATGGACGCGATGGCGAGCGATCACAACTGTCAGTCTTACCGTTCTTGGGGGCTTCGAGGGGGAACGCGCTCGTTTCTCCCGGGCATTAAGGCGACTCCTGGCAAGAGGGATTATCAAGGAGGCAGGTGGCGACCCGTTTGCTGGCGCGCCACTGGCGTATCGTCTGGTAAAGCCGATGCCGCGACAGCGGATTGAACGAACGGACGATGCGGCATGAGGTCGGTCTGGGCTTTTAACACAGTAGGCAGTCCCCGATAGTGCGCGAACTGCGCACTCCTTATCTTCGCTACGTTCACGGGACACATGAACCAAGACTCACGCCCGGCCAGCCGAGGAGGATTTCTTCTTTGGCGGGGTCGGCGCGGTGCCGCATGAGCAAGACAAAAGCGAGGAGAGAATGTCACTTTTTTGGGATGAACGAGAGCAGTAAATGAGTCAAGCAATCGACGAGGCAAGATCAGAGCTAGAGGCCGCCCAATCGGCACTTGAAGCAGCACTTCGAGCTTGGGACGAGAGCGTCTCTGAGTTATGGCGCACCTCGTTGACGTTGACGCAAGCACAGAAACGAGTGACACGCGCGCATGAGCTCTTGCGAAGCGCTCTGAACGCCGCTGATGACGGGAAACTGGATGAGGGTCAATCAGGGTGCCTTTGAATCGATGCTCGCTCTATTCGATCAACGCGGCGCTCGATCGCCTTTAGCCGCTCATCCTGCCGGGCGGTGGCGACGACGATGTTGGCGAGCTGCTGAAGCGTCGCCTCGATTTTGGCAACGCGCTGATCAAGATTTTGAAGCTCGACTTTTGTGCCGATGAATGCGGCGAATGCTGCCGCGAGAAAGCTGGTGGCTGTCAGGATGTGACCGTAGTTAATCGTTGGATCAAATCGTGGCCTCCCGCGCGTATTGGTCTCGTCGCTCATGCAAATGCCCCGCGATGTTCAGTGCTGATACAATGGGCTGCTATCGCCTGAAAATCCGCGCGACCTTTTCGATCGAGCGCCCACCTACATAAGCGGTGATGATCAGGCCGGTCCAATCCGCGATCATTCCGGTAAGAGGATCAGTGCTGCCAAGGCCAAGCACCTTGTCCCACACGATCACCTTCCAGAAATAAATAATCACCGGCGCGGCCAGCAACGGCCGGATAATCGCGGTGTACCAGCGACCCTGTTCGGCGAAGATGACCGCGGAGGCCTGTTTACGCGCTTCGATCTCGGCCTCGATCTCCTTGGCGGCGAGGTCGGCCGCGATCCGATCCTGCGTGTTCGCGGCCTCAAGCTTCGCCTTGTAGGCATTGATCAATCCGGTAACGATGGGCCCGCCGATGAGGCTGGCAAGCCAGGTCCACATGGCGTCACCTTTCCTGCGGCGCGGGCGACCCGTTGCCGAGTTCGATTTCGTGCCGCCTGTCGGCGAGGTCGCGGAAATATTTCATGACGGCCGTGACGGCGATCAGGATCAGCGGCCAGGCCCAGGACGGCACCTGCGCCGCAATCGAGCTCACGTCGACACCGCTCACGATCGGCGCGAAGAAGTCGTAGCCGCTCACAATCGCGCTTGCGGCGATGACGACCGCGGACGAGAGCTTCTGTTTGATGCCGGCGAACTTCGCACGCACGGCAGCAAAGAAATTCGCCTCTTCCTGGTAGATCTCGCGGAAGGCGGGACGGGATTTCAGGATCGGACGAATCCAAAACCAGTAGACCGCAACAAAGGTCGCGGCGATCGAAATGTATAGCAGCATAGGTGTTCTCCTGAGTTCACGCTTGGATAAGCGCGGGCACGAGGGGCGTTTCGGGGATGGCGGCTTCCTGCCGGCGTTGGTGCCAGCGCTTGAGCGCGTAGACCGAGCCGCCAACGATCAGGATGGCGCCGCAGCCGAGCGCTGCGGTCTCGAACGGGTGGGCGGCGATCCAGTCCCAGAA
>CAZNTY010000125.1:0-1775 GCA_964576085.1 uncultured Undibacter sp.
GCGACGTCGCGCTGTTTGCCGCGCTGATCGAGGCGCTCGACCTCGCGCCCGCCTGGAAGCGCCGGCTCGTCAAGGACTTCAACCGCAAGGCCAACCTGGCGCAGGACCTCGACCGCCTCGTGCTCGGCGGCACCAATGGAAGGCCGGAATATCAAGGCGTGCTGGCGGCGCTCGCCGGCTCCGATCCGAAAGGCGCGCACGCGCTCGTCACCGATCTGCTGTCGATTGCCGGCATCACCGCCGTCGGTGGCCGCTCGGTTGGCGAGATTGCCGACCGTTTCCTGGAACAGGCGGCGCTTGGGGCGAGCGCGCGGCTGCCGAAGGACGTGCGCGCGTTGATCGAACGGTTCCTCGGCATCGCCGGCGATCCGGATAGCGCCGCACTCTCGCTGCGCACACTGGCACAGGACGCAAATATCGCGCTCGATCAAGCACTTGACCTGTTCGAGAACCGCACCGGATTTTTGGAGGCGCGGGGGATTGATGTAGGAAGCGTGCGGTTCTCCACCGCGTTCGGCCGCGGCTTCGACTACTACACCGGCTTCGTGTTCGAACTCACGGCCACCGCGACGGCCGATACGCTGGTTGCCGGAGGCCGTTACGACGGCTTGCTGAGCCGTCTCGGCAGCCCGGTGGCGATTCCGGCGGTCGGCTTTGCCGCCTACGTCGAACGGCTGGTCAATGGAGGCGCCGGATGAGCGCGCCATTGGTGCTCGCCGTGCCGGCCAAGGGCCGGCTGCAGGAGAACGCCGAGGCGTTCTTCGCCCGCGCCGGTCTCACGCTGGTCAAGCCGCGCGGCGCCCGCGACTACCGCGGCGCTATCGCCGGCCTCGACGGCGTCGAGGTCGCCTACCTGTCGGCCTCCGAAATCACCGGCCAGCTGGCCGCCGGCGCGGTGCACCTCGGCGTCACCGGCGAGGACCTTGTGCGCGAGATGATCGAGGACGCCGACCGCCGCGTGGTGCTGATCGAGGGCCTCGGCTTCGGCTACGCCAACGTGGTGGTGGCGGTGCCGCAGGCCTGGATCGACGTGCGCACGATGGCCGACGTCGATGACGTCGCCACCGCGTTCCGCCAGCACCACGGCCGCAAGATGCGGGTGGCGACCAAATACGTGAACCTGACGCGCGACTTCTTCTCGCGCCACGGCGTGATCGACTACCGCATCGTCGAAAGTTCGGGCGCAACCGAAGGCGCGCCGGCCGCCGGCACCGCCGAGATGATCGTCGATATCACCACCAGCGGCGCGACGCTCGCCGCCAACGGCCTCAAGGTGATCGAGGACGGCACCATGCTGCGCTCGCAGGCCAACCTGGTCGCATCGCGCGGCGCATCGTGGGGTGAGCCGGAGAAAGCGCTGGCGCGGGTGATCCTCGACCGCATCGCCGCGCAGGCGCGCGCCCGTGCCTTCCGCGAAGTGCGCGCGCGCTTTGCCGCCAGCGACGACAGCGTGATCACCGCGGCGAAGGAGCGTTTCGGCGTCGAAGACCCGTTCGGCGGACCAACGGCGTCGGGCCTCCTCACCCTGCACTGCCCGCCCGACCAGGTCTATGCGCTGACCAACTTTCTGCGCGAGAAGGGCGCCGAGGCGGTCGCGGTCGCCGACCTCGATTACGTGTTCTCGCGCGACAATCCGCTTTACGCCAAGCTGGAAACGGCGCTCGGGCGCTGACGCCTGCGCCGGCGAATCCGCGCAAGCACCATCGCGCGTGGGCGCCTTGCGTCCGGCGCGGAGCGGCGGACTAGCCTCGCTTCTCCTTCCGTGCCTCGCCGGG
>CAZNTY010000126.1:0-1668 GCA_964576085.1 uncultured Undibacter sp.
CGCCTGATTTGATGAGCGCCACCGCGCGATCGAGGATGTCGGCCTGTTCCTTGGTGCGCTGCTCGAGCGCGCCAGGCCGCATGCGCCATTTGGCGTCCGGGTTGCGCCGCCAGGCGCCGGTGCCGCTGCACGGCGCGTCGATCAGCACCAGGTCCATGCGGCCTTTGAGGTCATCAAGCTCGGTGCCGACCGATTTGGGTGTGCGAACCTGGACGTTACGGGCGCCCGAACGCTTGAGCCGCTCGTGGATCGGCGCGAGGCGGCGCTTGTCGCCGTCGGTTGCGAACACCTGGCCCTTGTTCTCCATCATCGCCGCCAGCGCCAAAGTCTTGCCGCCGGCGCCGGCGCACAGATCGACCACCTGCTCGCCCGCCCTGGCGCCGCTGAACAGGGCGGCAAGCTGCGAACCCTCGTCCTGAACCTCCACCAGACCTTTCAGAAAGGCCGGCTCGGCGTGAATGGCGGGACTTTTGGCGTCCGCCGCGAGCCTGATCCGCAGCCCCCACGGCGACCACGGCGTGAGTTCGGGCGCAAGGTCGGACAGCGACGCCTGTGCCTCCTCGCGCGAAGCTTTAAGCGCATTGACGCGCAGGTCGAGCGGCGCGCGCGAGGCCAGCGCCGCGCCGTCCTCGGCCCGCGTCTCGCCGAAGCTCGCGGCGAGATAGGGATCGAGCCATTCGGGATAGTCGCCGCCGACATGCGGCGGCGCGCCGGCAAGCGAGGCGGCATCGAGCCGCGCCCGTTCGTCATCAGTCAGCGCCGCCGGCGCATATTTGGAACCGTCGGCGAGCCGGGCGATCGCATCGGCCGACAGGCCGCGCTCGCGCTTCAACATGCCGAGCAGCACGGCGCGCGGAGTATCCTCGCCCATGACAAAGGCGCTCGAAGCACGGCGGCGCAGCGCGTCGTAGACGAGGCCCGCGATCGCGGCGCGGTCCCCCGAGCCGGCAAAGCGGTGCGCCAGGCACCAGCTCTTGAGCACGTCGGCGGCTGGCCGGCGCTCCTTTCCGATCGCGAAGAGCACGTCGATTGCGGCGGCAAGCCGCGCGCCGGGCGTCATCTCACGGCAGAGCCGCGAGGATGCGGACCATGAAGATGAGCCACATCAGCATCAGAATGATGCCGCCGACGCCGAACAATGCGCCGCGGCGGAACACATGGTTGTGGGTGATGTGGACATAGACGTGGGCGATGCGCGCCAGCACGAAAAGCCAGGCCATCACCACGAACAGCATGTCGGCGTGCCGTGTGATGATCGCGAGGATCGTCAGGGTGTAGAACAGCACCGGGAGCTGGAACTGGTTGTTGAACGAGTTGCCGAGTTGCTGGGTCTTCGGCGTCCAGCCAAGCTGCCCGAGAGCGATGTCGCGCGGGTGCACCTGCCCGCTCCGAAGATCGTGACGGCGCGCGAACGCGGTGGCGAACAGCAGGCCGTAGGTGAGCACAACCTCGACGAACAACGGCAGGAGGATCATTGCGATGGGCACGACCTAATCTCCATCACTGTCATGGCCGCGCTTGTCCCGGCCATGACGGCAATAACTACACCCGGCTCGGATAGTTCGGGCTTTCGCGCGTGATCAGCACGTCGTGCACATGGCTTTCACGCAGGCCGGCATTGGAGATGCGCACGAAGCGCGCCTTGTCGTGAAACTCGGCGACGGTCTT
>CAZNTY010000127.1:0-4784 GCA_964576085.1 uncultured Undibacter sp.
GATCGCTATCCCGGCGCCGACGGCATGAAAACCGGCTTCATCTGCGCCTCCGGCTACAACATGGTGGCGTCGGCAACCCGCAACGGCCGCCGCCTGATCGCGGTGGTGCTCGGTTCTTACTCGGGCACCGTGCGCGCGCAGAAGGCGGCGCAACTGCTCGAAAGCGGCTTCAACAACGCGTCGCTGTCGTGGCTGACGCCATCGCTCGGCACGGTGGACCAGCTCAAGCCGATCGACGCCGCACCGCCGAACCTGCGCGAGGAGATGTGCGGCGGCCATCGCCGCAAGCCGGCTTCGGAAGACAATGACGAGGACGACAATCAGGCGGCGACCGGCGACAACGGCGGCGGGCAGAACTATCAGCTCTCGGCGCTCAAGCCGCAGAGCGAGAAGGTGATCCTCGCCGAACCGGCGATCCTGCCCGAGCCGGTCGTGGTGTTCACCGGGCCGCGCGACAATCCCGACAAGATCGAGCAGACCGCGGCGCCGGCCAAAAAGGCGGTCAAGAAGAACGCGGCCAAGACGAAACCCGCGCCGAAGAAGGAAGTCGCGCCGAAGAAAGAAGCCGCCAAAGGCAAGGCCGCCACGGCCGCGACGCAATGACGGAGGCGGCCGCCGGGCGACGCGGCCCGCCCGAACCCATCCCGATGACGGTGCTCACCGGCTTCCTCGGCGCCGGCAAGACCACCCTGCTCAACAGGCTGCTGAAGGATCCCGCGCTCAAGGACACCGCGGTCATCATCAACGAGTTCGGCGATGTCGGGCTCGATCATCTGCTGGTCGAGTACGTCGACGACAACGTGATGCTGCTGCAGTCGGGCTGCCTGTGCTGCACGATGCGCGGCGACCTCGTGACGGCGCTGGAGACGCTGCTGCGCGACCTCGACAACAACCGCTGCAGCTTCAAACGGCTGGTGCTGGAGACGACCGGGCTCGCCGACCCCGCGCCGGTGCTGCACACCGCGATGATGCACCCCTACCTGGTGATGCGCTATCGGCTGGACGGCGTCGTCACGGTGGTCGATGCCGTCAACGGCGGAGCCACGCTCGACGCGCACGTCGAGGCGGTGAAACAGGCCGCGGTGGCCGACCGGATCGTGCTGAGCAAGGCCGACCTCGTCACCGATCCGGCGGTGCTGGATGCGCTGGTCACGCGGCTGCGCGCCCTCAATCCGGCCGCGCCGATCCTCGATGCCGCCAAAGGCGAAGCGACGGCGCAAAACCTGCTGCAATGCGGGCTCTACGACCCCGAGCGCAAGATCCCGGACGTCAGGCGGTGGCTGCGCGAGGAGGCCTATGCCGGGACGCAAACGCACGACCATGGCCACGACCACAACCACGATCATCACCACCTCGACCGCAACCGGCACGATGAGCACATCCGTTCGTTCGCGCTGACCACCGAGGAGGCGATGCCGTCCGGCGCCTTCCACATGTTCCTCGACCTGCTGCGCTCGCTGCACGGCCCAAACCTGCTGCGCCTCAAGGGCATCGTGAAGCTCGCCGAGACGCCGGAGCGGCCCGTCGTCATCCACGCGGTGCAGCATGTTTTCCACCCGTTCAGTCAGCTCGAGGGCTGGCCGGACGAGGACCGCCGCACCCGCATCGTGTTCATCACGCGCGACATCCCGGAGCGGACCGTGCGCGAGATGTTCGAGGCTTTCCTCGGCAAGGCGGCGCCGGACCGGCCGGACCGCGCCGCGCTCACCGACAACCCGCTGGTCCCGTTCGGCGGCCGATAGTCCGCTTGCATGACGGCGGCATTCGCCGGATGCTGGCGCGCCCATGAATCGACCACTCCCTCCGCCGGCCGACCGACCCTGGCTCAGCCACTATCCGCCCGGCGTGCCGGCCGAGATCGACACCACCGCGATCCCGTCGCTCAACGCGATGCTGGACGACAGCTTCCGCCGCTATCGCGAGCGGCCGGCCATGATCTTCATGGACACGGTGCTGAGCTACGGCGCGATCGACGATGCCTCGCGCGCGCTCGGCGCCTATTTGCAGGGCAAAGGACTGGCGCGCGGCGCCCGCGTCGCCGTCATGATGCCGAACGTGCCGCAATATCCGGTGGCGATCGCCGCCATCCTGCGCGCCGGTTACGTGGTGGTGAACGTCAATCCGCTTTACAAGCCGCGTGAGCTCGAGCTGCAGCTTTCCGACGCCGGCGCCGAGGCCGTCATCGTGCTTGAGAATTTCGCCGGCGTGCTGCAACAGGCCCTGCCGCATATCGCGGCCAAGCACGTGATCGTCGCGTCGATCGGCGACATGCTCGGCACGCTCAAGGGCGCGGTCGTCAATCTCGTCGTGCGGCACATCAGGAGGATGGTGCCGCCCTACGCTATCCCCGGCGCCGTGCGATTCAACACCGCGCTCGGCGCGGGTAGGCGCATGACGTTGCGCGACCCGGCAATCGGCCCGGACGACCTCGCCTTCCTGCAATATACCGGGGGCACGACCGGCATCTCCAAAGGCGCGATGCTGCTCCACCGCAACCTGATCGCCAACGTGCTTCAGATCGAGCAGTGGCAGAAGCCGGTGATCGACCAGCCGCCGCTCGTCGAGCGGATGACGGTGGTCACCGCGCTGCCGCTCTATCATATTTTCGCGCTGACGGCCTGCTTCCTGTGGGGCACGCGGCTCGGCGCCGCCTGCCTGCTGATCGCAAACCCGCGCGACATTCCAGGGCTGATCAAGGAGCTTGCGAAATACAAGGTCAATTCGTTCCCGGCGGTGAACACGCTCTACGCCGCGCTGCTGAACGATCCCGGCTTCAAGCGCATCGACTGGTCGATGCTCAAATGCGCGGTCGCCGGCGGCATGGCGGTGCAGCGCGCGGTGGCAGAGGCCTGGTTCAAGGCCACGGGCAAGCCGATCATCGAGGGCTACGGGCTGTCGGAAACGTCCCCGGTGCTGACCTGCAACCGCGGCGACATCACGCAGTGGACCGGCACCATCGGGCTGCCGCTGCCTTCGACCGAGATCGCGATCCGCGACGACGACAACCGGCCGGTACCGGTCGGCCAGCGGGGCGAAATCTGCGCGCGCGGGCCGCAGGTGATGCCGGGCTACTGGAACCGGCCGGATGAAACCGCCGCGGTGATGACGCCGGACGGATTTTTCCGCACCGGCGACATCGGCATCATGGACGCCGATGGCCGCGTCACCATCGTCGACCGCAAGAAGGACATGATCGCCGTGTCAGGCTTCAAGGTGTTCCCCAACGAGGTCGAAGACGTCGCCATGAGCCAGGGCGGCCTGCTGGAGTGCGCCGCGATTGGCGTGCCGGACCAACACTCCGGCGAGGCGGTGGCGCTCTACGCGGTGAAAAAATCACCGGATGTGAGCGAGGCCAACCTGCGCGCCTATCTCAAGGAGCGGCTGACCAGCTACAAGGTGCCGCGCTATATCGAGTTCCGACAGGAGCTGCCGAAAACCAATGTCGGCAAGATCCTGCGGCGCGCTTTGCGTGACGAGGCGCTGAAAGATCCACCGCGCGCGCCATGACCGGCATGCTCGCGACGCCGCATGAAATCGTTTCGTTCTGGCGCGAGGCCGGGCCGGACCGCTGGTTCAAGAAAGACAGCGCGTTCGACGAGGAGATCCGCCGGCGTTTCCTCGCGAGCTACGAGGCGGCAGCGGCCGGCCAACTCCGCGACTGGGAGCAGAACGCCGAAGGCGCGCTGGCGCTGCTGATCCTGCTCGACCAGTTTCCGCGCAACATGTTCCGCGGCAATGCTCGCGCCTTCGCCGCCGATCCTCTCGCCCGCGCCATCGCGGCGGCCGCCCTGATCAAGGGCTTCGACAGCCAGGTCGGCGACATGCGCGGCTTCTTCTATCTGCCGTTCGAGCATTCCGAAGACATGGCCGATCAGGAACGGTGCATCGCGCTCTACACGGCCGCCGGCGACCAGGACGGCCTGAAGTGGGCGAAGCTGCACGCCGACATCATTAGGCGGTTCGGCCGTTTTCCTCACCGCAACGCGGCACTCGGCCGCACGACGACGCCGGAAGAGCAGGCATTTCTGGATGCCGGCGGGTTTGCGGGGTGATCCTTTCTTTTCCCTCCCCGCTTGCAGGGAGGGTGGCGAGCGAAGCGAGCCGGATGGGGATTTGCTCATATCAACCATCACCCCACCCGACTGCTCGCTATCGCTCGCAGCCACCCTCCCCCTTCGGGGGAGGGATTAAGCTTACGCCCGTTCCCGCAGCGCCCGGCGGATCACCTTGCCGGTGGTCGTCATCGGCATCTGGTCGATGAAGGCGACCTCGCGCGGATATTCGTGCGCCGAGAGCCGGGTCCTGACGAAGCCCTGGATGTCGGCGGCAAGCTGGACGGACGGCTGGTGGCCGGGCTTGAGCACGACGAACGCCTTGACGATCTCGGTGCGCACCGGGTCCGGCTTGCCGACCACGGCGGCGAGCGCGACCGACGGGTGGCGGATCAGGCAGTCCTCGATTTCGCCGGGCCCGATGCGGAAGCCGGCCGAGGTGATGACGTCGTCGTCGCGACCGATGAAGCTGATATAGCCGTCTTCGTCCGCGATCCCCTGGTCGCCGGTCAGCATCCAGTCACCGACGAACTTGGCGCGGGTGGCATCCGGCTTGCCCCAATATTCGAGGAACATCACCGGGTCCGGCCGCATCACCGCGATCTGCCCGATGGTGCCAGGCTTCGCCGGCCGGCCCTCGTCGTCGATCACCGCGACCCTGTGGCCCGGCACCGGCTTGCCGATCGAACCGGGCTTGAGCGTGCCGAGCGCCGCGCAGGAGCTGAGCACCAG
>CAZNTY010000128.1:0-1516 GCA_964576085.1 uncultured Undibacter sp.
ATCCGCCTGAAGAACGCGGCGGCCGACGGCCTCGATCCGGCCGACTATCCGGTGCCCGATTTCGGCGCCTCGAATGGCGCCGAAGCGCTGGCGGAAGGCGACATCACCCTCACCAATTCGGTGCTCGACTATGCGCGCCATCTCGAAATCGGCCGCATCGCCCCGGCCCGCGTGACCACCGATGTCGACTACGGCAACCATACGCCCGACCCGGCCACCCTGCTGCGCGAGATCACCGCGTCGGGCGACGTCAACGCCACGTTCGAGAGCTTCAACCCGCCGCATGCCGGCTTCAGGGCGCTGAAAGAAAAGCTCGCCGCACTGCGCTCGAACGCCAGCGCCGACGTCGTGCCTGACGACCGCATCGCCGAGGGACCAACGCTACGGCCCGGCATGAAAGATTCACGTGTACCGAAGCTGCGTGAGAAGCTGCGGCTGCGCAGCAGGACTCCGACGGATCCCACTTACGATCTCCAACTCGCGCGCGCCATCGCGGCGCTGCAGAAGCACGCCAGGCTGCAAGCCAACGGCAATCTCGACAACCGTACGCTCGCCGTCATCAACGGCCCGGCGCCCATCAGCACCAGCAAGCAGATCGACACCATCATCGCCAACATGGAACGCTGGCGCTGGCTGCCGCGCGATCTCGGCCGGAATTACGTGATGGTCAACATCCCGGACTATACGCTCAAGGTCGTGCAGAACCACGATGTCGTCTGGCGCACCAAGATCGTTGCCGGAAAGCCGCAGACGCCGACGCCGCTGCTGACCGCGGCGATGGACAACATCATCGTCAATCCCTCGTGGTACGTGCCGCAGTCGATCATCCAGAACGAGCTGCTGCCGCTCTACGACAGCGATCCGAATATCTTCGAGCGCATGGGCCTCGAAGTGCGGCGCGGCCCGGACGGCAACATCAATGTGGTGCAGCCACCCGGCGCCGCCAATTCGCTGGGCCGTATCAAGTTCAATTTCCCCAACAAATTCCAGGTGTACCTGCACGACACACCGGAAAAAAAGCTGTTTGCCTACGACAAGCGCGCCTTCAGCCACGGCTGCATGTGCGTCGAGGACCCGACCAAGTTCGGCGAGATCGTGCTGGCGATGGCCTCGACCGGCCCGACGCCGACCTCACAGCAGCTCTATGGCTTGTTCGGCCACGACGAAAAGCAGTTCAAGCTTACGAACCGCCCGATGGTGCACCTCACCTATCAGACGGCCTATGTCGATGACGCCGGCAAGGTCGTCATCCGCGACGATCTTTACGGCTTCGACAGCCGCATCCACACGATTCTGAACAGCGACGAGCGGCGGATCGCCGACATGGCGCCGCCGCCCGACCCGAAACGTGACCTCGCGACGTTCAAGAGCAATCAGGAAATCCTGCGCCGCGTCGAGAGGCGCGAGGCCCAGAATCCGTTCGTGTTCTTCGAGCGGCTGTTCCGCTGACGGAACTTTTCTCTGCTGTATTTATCAAGGCCGGGCCTGTGTCCGGCCTTTTTTCTTTTGGCTCCAT
>CAZNTY010000129.1:0-2135 GCA_964576085.1 uncultured Undibacter sp.
GAGTCCGTCATCAACTACGGCACTATGAAGGCCTGGCAGGCGCTGCACGTGCTGTCGCCGGAGGGCTGCTTCCCGTTCGCGAAGAAGCGCAACGGAACGGTCCTGGCGGAAGGTGCGGGCATCCTGGTGCTCGAAAGCCTCGAACACGCGCAGGCCCGCGGTGCCACGATCCTGGCCGAGCTTTGCGGATACGGCATGGCATCCGACAGTCAGGATATGGTGAAGCCCACCGTTGAAGGACCGAGCGTCGCCATGCGCGACGCGCTCGAAGATGCTGGGCTGAAGCCGGAGCAGATCGACTATCTGAATGCTCACGGCACCGCCACGATGGACAACGACATCAACGAGACGAAAGCCATCAAGGAAGTTTTCGGCGATTACGCCTACAAGCTGCCGATCTCGTCGACCAAGTCGATGCACGGGCATCCGCTCGGCGCTGGTGGCGGCATTGAGGCGGTTGCCTGCATCAAGGCGATGCAGGAAGGCTGGTTGCCTCCGACAATCGGCCTCGATGAGCCGGGCGAGGGCTGCGATCTCGACTACATTCCCAACGTCGGCCGCGACAAAAAGGTCACCTACGCGATGTCGAACTCCTTCGCGTTCGGCGGCCTCAATGCGGTGATGATTTTTGGTCCCCCGCCAGTCTGACGCGAGCAGGCGTTGACGCCGCTGAAAAGCGCCTTTTTTCGCGCGCCCCCGATGCGCGGATGATCCGACCGCAACGCGGCGCGCGAGCCGAAAACGGAACAACGAGTGGACGCGATCCGGCACTTTCCGCGAAATTTGTTCGGCTCCGGTGCACTCGAAGCCCTTGAAGACTGCGGTCCGCAATGAGAGACTTGCTCTTTGCGGCCGCTCTGGTCCCGGTCGCGCAGAGGCCTTGAGGGGTTCAGGCGCATGCGAAAGATCATAATCCGGGTCGGAGGCGTGGCAATTCGCGCGAAATTGCTGGACACGCCGACCGCAGAGAGAATCTGGGCCGCACTGCCTATCGAAGCCGCCGCCAGAACCTGGGGCGAGGAAGTTTATTTCGACGCGCCTGTGTCCTCTGCCGCAGAGCCCGATGCGCGCGTTGTGGTCAAACCCGGTGATATCGCTTTCTGGCCGGATGGCGATGCCATCGCAATCGGCTTCGGTCCGACCCCACTTTCGCGGACGCGCGGGGAAATCCGCCTTGCCGGACCATGTAACGTCTGGGCCAAGGCTCTGGATGATGTCCGCCAGCTCAAGTCTGTCCACCCCGGCGTCGCGATTTCCGTTCAAGAAGATGGCTGAGGCCAGCCGTCAAAACCAGGGCGATAACGGACGCATTGCGTGACTCTGAAGTCTATCGCGTGCATTGAGGATTTGCGCCGGCTCGCACACCGTAAGGTGCCGCGTGAGTTCATGGACTATTACGAGTCGGGCTCCTATTCGGAAGAGACCTTACGCGCCAATCGCGACGATCTCTCCAAAATCAAAATCCGCCAGCGCATTCTGAGAGGCGCATCTGATCGCGACCTTTCGCAAACGCTGCTCGGCAAAACCAACCCGCTCCCTCTGGCACTCGCGCCCATCGGTTTGACCGGCATGGCCTACCGCGATGGCGAGATCGCCGCCGCCCGTGCGGCCGAGAAGGCAGGCGTTCCCTATACCCTCAGCACGCTTTCGATCTGCTCGATAGAAGACGTGGCGGCAGCGGTGGAGAAGCCGTTCTGGTTTCAGCTCTACTTCATGAAGGACCGTGGGTTCATTGCCGATCTGATCGACCGAGCCCGCGCCGCCAACTGCAGCGCGCTGGTTTTGACCGCCGATCTGCAGGTTCTTGGGCAGCGTCATCGCGACATCCACAACGGTATGACTGTGCCGCCGCGCATTCGGCTGCAAACTATTGCGCACGTTCTTTCAAAGCCTGCGTGGATCGCGGGCGTGTTTCTCGGTAAGCGCCGGACGTTCGGCAATGTCCATGGGCGCATCGCCGGAACCGAGCATCTCAACTCCTACATGGATTGGATCAAGAGCCAGTTCGATCAGGCGCTTTCCTGGGATGATGTCGCCTGGATAAAAGAGCGTTGGCCGGGAAAGCTCATCATCAAAGGCATTCTTGATGTCGAGGATGTGCGCGAAGCGGTCAAAGCCGGAGCCGACGCCATCGT
>CAZNTY010000130.1:0-2389 GCA_964576085.1 uncultured Undibacter sp.
CGTCTGACTTTTCAAACCGCTTAAAGCGAGCGATCCGCTCGCCTCGTTTGGTTTGCCTCCTCCGCGATCCAGCTCTGGAACGCCTGTATCTTCGCCAGCCTCTGTTTCCGCCGCGGATAGACCAGGAAATACGCGATAGTATTATGAACCTCGATGTCTGAGGGCGCAGCGAGCCGGCCTGACGTAATATCGTCGGCGACGAATGCCTTCTGCGCGATGGCGATGCCGATGCCGTCGACCGCGCCCTGATAGGTCAGGGTCGAATTCTCGAAGGTGAGTTCCTGGATCGCGGAGAAGCCCTTGAGCCCGGCGGCGTCTAGCCATTGTCGCCAGTCGCTCGGCCGCCGCAGCGAATGCAGCAGGACACGGCTCACGATCTCCTGGGGCGAGGGCTTTTTTCGGCGCGGAAAAAGCCTCCTGTTGCAGATCGGAATCAGTACTTCGCCGAACAGGCGCTCGTGGTTCCAGTCGTCGGCCGCGTCCTCGCCGTAGTGAATGCCGACGTCGACCTGATCGCGGTCGAAATCGAGCGGGTCGTGCGAGGTCGTGACCTGCACCGCGATATCGGGATGCCGGGCGTGAAAGCGGCCGAGCCGCGGCACCAGCCAGCGGATCGAACAGCTCGGCGGCGCCTTGATGCGCAGCGTCCGCTCGTCGGTGCACGAGCGCGCGCGGTTGGTGGCGTCGGAGATGCGCAGCAGGGCGTCGCGGGCATCTCGCAGGTAGGTGGCGCCTGCCGGGGTGAGCGCGACCTGCCGGTGCGAGCGGACGAACAGGCTGACACCGAGGAACGATTCCAGGTTGAGGACATGGCGGCTGATCGCGCCCTGCGTGACGCAGAGTTCGACCGCCGCCTGCTTGAAGCTCAGATGGCGGCCGGCCGCCTCGAAGGCGCGCAGGGCATTCAATGGCGGCAGTCCCAGCACGGGCGGCCCTCGATTGAAATTAAGTCAAGTGTGGGAAACAAAAAGTGCCTCGTCAACCGGCCTGATCGCGTCTTTGATGCAGGGAAAATATCGCGTGAAACCGGGAGCACGCAGGCATGGCGGCCGTCGAACAGCGCAATCTTGCGCCCGATGCCAACCAGAAGATATGGGGCAGTGACCAGATCGCCGCGCATCTGCGCGCGCTCGACTTCGACTACATCGCGCTCACGCCCGGCGCCAGTTTCCGCGGCCTGCACGACAGCCTGGTCAATTACCTCGGCAACGAGCGGCCGCACATGCTGCTGTGCATCCACGAGGAGAGTGCGGTGGCCCTGGCGCACGGCTGGACCCGCGTCACCGGCCGGCCGATGGCGGTCGCATTGCACAGCAATGTCGGTCTGATGCACGCCACCATGGCGATCTTCAACGCCTGGTGCGATCGCGTCCCGATCGTCTTGATCGGTGCGGTCGGCCCGCTGGACGCCATGCAGCGGCGGCCCTGGGTCGACTGGATCCACACTGCGCGCGATCTCGGCGCGCTATTACGCGGCTACACCAAATGGGACGACCTGCCGGCGTCCATTCCCGCTGCGATCGAGTCGCTCACGCGCGCCCACAACATCGCGATGACTTATCCGCGCGGGCCGGTATTCGTCTGTCTCGACGCGGCGATGCAGGAGAAGCCGGGCGATCTGGTCGACGACGTGCCGTTGCGTCGGTTCCAGCCGCCGGTCGCCGGCGATCCGCCGGCCGAGCTGGTGGCGCGTGCTGCTGCGGCGCTGTCGAAGGCCAAGCGCCCGCTGATGATGGTCGGCCGCGTCACCAACGATCCCGGCAATTGGGAGCGGCGTGTGGCGCTGGCGGAGCGGCTCGGCGCGCGGGTGCTGACCGATCTCAAGACCGGCTCGGTATTCCCGACCACCCATCCGCTGCACACTTATCCGCCGGGCCTGTTCGTCACCGCGGAAGCCGGCGAATCGATCGCGCAGGCCGACGTCATCCTCAGCCTCGACTGGATCGATCTCGGCGGCTCGCTGCGCCAGGCCTGCGGCGGCCAATGGCCGTCGGCGACCGTGATCCAGTGCTCGCTCGATCAGTACACGCATAACGGCTGGAGCATGGACTACCAGGCGCTGCCGCCGGCCGAGATATCGGTGCTGGCGATGCCGGACCGGCTGGTCGCGCAACTGCTCGACCAGATCAAGACCGGGACGTCGTCGGCCTGGCCGTCAAAAGGTGCGCCGGCGAAATACGTGCCGCCGAGCGACAAAAGCGTCCTCTCCATCGACGCGCTGTCCCACATTACGACGGAGACGCTGGCGCCGCACAAGCCGTCCTACATCCGCCTGCCGCTCGGCTGGTCCGGCGACTGCTGCCGGTTCGAGCATCCGCTCGATTACATCGGCTTCGACGGCGGCGGCGGCATCGGCTCCGGCCCCGGCATGGCGGTCGGCGCCGCGATG
>CAZNTY010000131.1:0-8735 GCA_964576085.1 uncultured Undibacter sp.
GACGCATTTCTGCGTCGCGCGCGCTGAAGGCGTGTCGGTCGACGCCAACGAGGCCCAGGAATTCGCGAGCTTCTCCCAGGCGATCAGCGCGATCGAGCACAGTCACGACGTCGTGGTGATCGACACGCCCGGCGCCGATACCTACCTGATGCGGCTCGCGCACTCGATGGCGGACACGCTGGTGACGCCGCTCAACGATTCCTTCGTCGACTTTGACGTGCTCGGGCATGTCGATGCCGCCACCTTCGCGGTCACTGGCGAGAGCCATTATGCCGAGATGGTCCGCGAGGCGCGCCGCCAGCGCCGCCTGGTTGACGGCCGCCTCACCGACTGGATCGTGGTGCGCAACCGTCTATCCACGCTGTCGTCACGCAACAAGCGGCTGGTGGGTGCGGGCATTTCCGAGCTGTCGAAACGGCTGGCGTTCCGCGCGGTCGATGGTTTCGCGGAACGCGTGGTCTATCGCGAGTTCTTCCCGCGCGGTCTGACGGCGCTCGACGACCTTGACGAGGCGACGCTCGGCACGCGGCCGAGCATGTCGCATATCACCGCGCGCGAGGAAGTGATCGCGCTGCTCAATTCGCTGCACCTGCCGCTGTCCGAGAACGGCAGGCGCCGCGCCGCGGCCCGGGCCGAGTGGTATTCGGTGATGGACCAGCCGCTCCAGGTCCACGACGTCCTCGCCTGATACGCCGGAAACTTCTCCGCTCGCCCCCGCCGGAGCGGGGCCCCAGCTTCTTTTGACGGCATCTTCGATCCCCGCTTTCGCGGGGTTGAGCGAGTGAATACATTGCAGTCATGGCTGACGACCGCAGCAAACCCGTGACGCCCGGCGCGCAGAAGCCTGCGCCGGCCGCGGCGCGTCCCGAGGTCGCGGCCTTTCTCGACCGGGTCAAGTCGCTCGGACCTGCGGTGACGGCGGGCAAGCGGGGGCGCCTCATCTTCGCGCTCGATGCCACCATGAGCCGGCAGCCGACCTGGGACAGCGCCTGTGCGTTGCAGGCCGACATGTTCCGCGAGGCGGCGGCGACCGGCGGCCTCGAAATCCAGCTCGTCTATTTCCGCGGGCTCGGCGAATGCGGCGCCTCGCAATGGGTGGCCGACAGCGGCCGGCTCGCGCAGCTGATGTCGCGGATCGAGTGCCGCGGCGGCCATACCCAGATCGGCAAGGTGCTCAGTCACGCCCGCAAGGAGAACGATGCGCGAAAGGTGCAGGCGCTGGTCTATGTCGGCGACGCGATGGAGGAAAAGATCGATGATCTCTGCTCCCGCGCCGGCGAGCTCGGGCTGCGCGGCGTGCCGGTGTTCATGTTCCAGGAGGGGAGCGACCCCGTCGCCGAAAACGCCTATCGCGAGATCGCCCGGCTGTCGCGCGGCGCCTATTGCCGCTTTAATGCCGGTGCGGCGCACGAGCTCGGTGAGCTTCTGCGCGCCGTGGCCGCCTACGCCGCCGGCGGCATGAAGGCGCTTCACGCATTATCCGCGCGCAATGGCGGCAGCGCGCAGAGACTTCTGGCGCAGTTGAAATAATGCCGGCAATTATTTTCGGCATTCTGGTGCTGGTTGTGGCGCTCTGGGCGCTCAATCTGATCTCCAAGGCCGATCCGAAGATCGCGGCGCGGGTGGTGAAGGCCGCCGGAGGGCTGGTATCGCTTGCGTTCGCGGTGTTCCTTGGCGCGCGCGGCGAACTGGCGATCGCCATTCCGCTCGGCGCCTTCGGGCTTGGCCTGCTCGGCTGGATGCCATTCGGGCCGGCCGGGTTCTCGGCGCGCACGCAGCGCAGCGTCGGACAGACCTCGCGCGTGCGCACCGCGTTCCTGGAACTCGAACTCGACCATGACAGCGGCGCGATGCACGGCACCGTGCTCGCCGGCAGCCGGCGCGGCGCATCGCTGGATGATCTTCCGGTCGAGACGCTGGCCGGCCTGGTCGGCGAGTTCGACGAGGAGAGCCGCGCGCTATTAGTTGCGTATCTTGACCGCCGGGATGCCGGCTGGCGTGAACACGCGCAGGCTGATGCGCCGTCGGGGCGCAGTGCCGCGTCGAGCGGAAAAATGTCGCAGGAGGAGGCCTATCAGATCCTTGGCCTGCAACCGGGGGCGGGCGCCGACGACATCGCCCGCGCGCATCGCACGCTGATGAAGAAACTCCACCCCGACCAGGGTGGGTCGACTTATCTCGCGGCCCGCATCAACGAAGCCAAGGACGTCCTTACGCGCCGTCATCGCTGAAGTACTCCGAACGTGTCTTCAGCGGCTCCCGGTCTGGCGCATCCCCGTTATTTTATCGTTGCCGGCTGTTGTGGCCGACAGGCGTTAATTTTTCAGCATCATGCAGGGGATTTCCCCGCGGCGCAGCGACTTGCAGGCGGCTTCAGCGTGCTCCTTGTCGAGGCCGGCGAACCGCGCGCGGTACAAGGTCTTGTCGCCCTTGTCGACGCGCTCGGTGAAGGGATCGGCCTTGTCGAGCACGTCCCGGGCCTTGCTGCGGGCGTCCGCGAGGCGGCTCCTGGCCTCGGCCTCGTCGTCGAAAGCACCGACCTGGATGAGATAGCCGCCGCGCCTGAGGGCGGGCATGTCCGGCACCTGGTCGTCGGCAGTGGCTTTGTTCTGGGCCGCCAGCGCGGCGGCCGGCAAGGTGTCGAGAAGGGCCGGCTTGTGCGGAGACGGCGCATCGACCTTGATGGTGCTGACGGTCGTGACCATGGCGGATGTCGCCGGCGGCATCAGTTGACCGTTGCTGTCGACGCCGGCCGTTCCGAGCGGGCGCATCGTCGTGGCTTTCACCCTGACGGTCTTGACCGCGTTCGGCCTGATAGGGTCGGTCGAGCCCGGCGCTGGCAAGGGTGACGTGGCGACAACGGCCGCCGTCTGCAGCGTCGCGGTCTTGTTGTCCGCCGGCTCGCTCTTGATCTGCGCGATGGCATCGGCCTTGGGCTCGGTGCGCTCCTTCGCGGCGACCCGGATATATTTCGAGATCAGGTCGCGCATGCGCGCGTCGCGCCAGTTGGCGGTGCGGCCGCCGAACACCGCCGCAACGATATGGCGGCCGTCGCGGCGCACCGATGTGACCAGATTGAAGCCCGAGGCATTGGTGTAGCCGGTCTTGATGCCGTCGACGCCCTCGACGCTGCCGAGCAGCTTGTTGTGGTTGCGGATCGCATGGCCGTGGAAGACGAAGCTGCGGGTTTGGAAATAGGCGTAGTATTTCGGAAACCGTTCCTGGATGGCGCGGCCGAGCGTCACCTGGTCTCGCGCGGTGGTGATTTGCTCGTCGTTCGGCAGGCCGGAGGCGTTGACGTAGGTCGTGTGCATCATGCCGAGCGTGCGCGCCTTGCGCGTCATCATCTTGCCGAACTCGGCCTCACTGCCGCCGAGCGCCTCGGCGACAACCACCGCGACGTCGTTCGCCGACTTGGTGACGATGGCGCGGATCGCGTTCTCGACCGTGATGGTATCGCCGGGCCGGAGGCCGAGTTTCGATGGCGCCTGGACCGAGGCGTGTTCCGAAACGGGAAGGTCGGTCGACAGCTTGATCTTGCCGGCCTCCAGACGCTCGAACAGCAGGTAGAGCGTCATGATTTTGGTGAGCGAGGCGGGATGTCGCGGGCTGTCGGCGCTGGTCTGCTCCAGCACCTTGCCGGAATTGTCGTCCACCACGATCGAAGCATACGGCGGCTCATAGCGCTGTGTTTTGGCGGCCGCCTGGTGCGGGCGATGCTTACGGGGACGGGCCTGCGTGCTGTCGGCGGCGCCGATGAGCAGCAACGAGGCGACGCCGAGCGCCACGCCACGCATAGCCTGCCGGGAGCCGACTCCCCCACGCCACATTCGACTGCCTCCAACCCCTTTCCACGATCGCGCCAATATGCGTCAAAATAGCCGCAAAGGCCGCGAAAGTGATGACGCTAGGGGAACGCGGTTTACAACTTCTTAACGCAATTCTCTTGATTTCATAGGACTTTTCGCATTGCAACATTTTTCTTGACTTTATTGTGCAGTGCACTATGTTTGAAACATGCCGGCACGGCCGGGGAACTAGAGAGCAGGCTCAAGACGAGCCGGGAAGGTAGATCATGGTGAAGAATTTCGAGGACCTGCAGACGGTCGGTAAGGAGAACGTTGATGCCGCGCTGAAATCGTTTGGCGCGCTGTCGAAGAGCGGTCAGGCCATCGCGGTCGAGATCGCCGACTTCTCCAAGAAGGCATTCGAGGACAGCACCGCGGCGCTCGAGAAGCTGTTCGGCGTCAAGTCGTTCGACAAGGCGATCGAGGTGCAGACCGAATACGCCAAGACCGCTTATGAGAATTTCGTGACCGAGGCGACCAAGCTCAGCGAGCTTTATGCTGACATGGCGAAAGAGAGCTACAAGCCGTTCGAAGGCTTCCTCGCGCGCGCAAAGTAATCCGCCGCGCGGGAGAGGGGAGCGAGTGGTTGCGTAACGCGTTTGTCGCGTAGGGTTGTGTTGTTGCGTTCGTTGAAAGTCAAAGCCCGGCGGTTGAGCCGGGCTTTTTGTTTGTCGGGTCCGACGCCATTTGGATTATTTCGCGACGCGCAGCTTGGTGAGGCTGGTGCCGATCTGATTGAACGTCGTGGCGAGCTGGCTCGACGATGTGAGCTTGAAGTATTTCGGGCCCTTGGGCTCGGTATCGTCAGGGCTGGCACAGGACTTGAGAAGGCTTTCAGTGCCTTCCAGCACCAGCACCGTGAAGATCGTGATGTTGTCGGCCTTGGCATTGGCGCAGGCCGTTTTCATGCGGTCGTCGATGTCACTAGACTTGTTCGACCAACGGTCCTGTGTGTTCTCGCCGTCGGTCAGGAAGATAATGATCTTTCGTGTCGCGATGCCGTCATTCTTGATCGGGGGCGGGCTGTAGGGCGAGCCGTCCGTCAAAGTCTGCCAGGCATGGACGAGGCCGATCGTCGTGTTGGTGCTGCCGGTCGGCTGCATGGCGTCGACCTTGTTCTTCAACGCGTCCCAGTCATAAGTCTGCGTCATCAGCGATTCCGCGCAGGACGATGACTGGTCGGCCGGGAACAGCGACGAGGTGAGTGAGGTCGACGGAGCGGCATTGCTGACGTTGTAGGCGGTCGGCGATTTGTCGCGATCCTTCACGCAGCCGTTCCACTTGGTGTGGTCGACCGTCCATCTCCATTTGTTGTTTTTCTTGACGAAGCTGCCGCCGCATTTGTCCGCGGCCCTGTCGCGGTCCGAGCTTTTCGAGGAATCGTAATCGCTGGCGCAGTTCGTGCTCCAGCTATCCCAGTCGGTCCAGCCGACCCAGTCGGGCACCGTGCTCGCATTGCCGGCGACCGGCGTTGCCGCGTGCACGTCGGTATTGAACGGCACGATCGAGATGTAGACGTCGCCGGGATTGGTCGCGGCGGTCTGCAGCTGCGAAATCAGGTCCTTGGTCGCGCTCTTGAGCGCGGTCATCTTGCCGCTCTGGGCCATCGACAGCGTGTTGTCGAGCGCGAGCGCGACACGCAGACGCGACATGCCCCATTTTGCGGTCGAGCTCCCCTTCACCGTGATGGAGTCGATGCCGGCAATGCCCATGATCGAGGTGGCGACATCGGCCGAGCCGTTGACGACCACGGCCGAGGCGCTGCTGTTGTAGCTCGCTGTGACGGTGATGCTCCTTGCTTCCGGCCGGGTGAACACCGCTTTGAAGTAGGTATCGGCCTTGCTCTGCAGCTCGGTGTCGCTCAGCTTTGATGCGTCCCGCGACAGCATCAGCGCGGTCGAATCGAGCGCGGCCTGCATCGCCGCGTTCACGGCATTGGCGCGGCTGTAATCGACCGCCGCGCCGACCGCTCCCACCACAGGCAGCGACGCCAGCGCAAAGGTCATGACGACGTTTCCTCCGCGCGCGCGCGCGAAGCCCTGCAGCCGGCGATGAAGACGTTTGCAAACGGCGATCATGGCAAAATCCACGGACAAGCGGTTGAACCCGTCTGCCGTGATAGGCCCTGCTCTTAAAGAGCCGGTATAATCCTGCGCAGAAAAATCGGCCGTCGCGGTAATGGTGAGGTCCGCCGATTGCCGCAAAGCGACGACGTCTCAACGGCTTCGGTGGTTAACGGCAAATGCCGGGATTGCCGCGAATGCCAACTAGTTCTTAGCTGACGTCGTTAATGCCGGCTTGTCGTTTGGCCGACTCGGTGGCTGCGGGCCGTGGGTCGCAACTGGGCGGACGGCTGCAACGAGGACCGGCGGAACCTGTGGATGCCACGAGACCCCGGATCCTGACACGGATGCTCTTGCGGCAACCAGGGGAAAACACCCGCGTTTCCTTTGGAATTGGGTTGCGATCGTGCCGGCAATAGCTATCTGAGCCTTGTCGCGGGCGGGAACCGTAGCGAAACGGGCAGATTCTCGATCTGGAAGCCGAAGGAGGCCCTCTTTATGATGGAATCCGGCCGCATCCCGGAGCGGCCACACGTCGGAATTCGAGTTCTCGCAGACTGTCATGATGCGCTTCACGATACCCTCCGCTGCTTCCATCGCTCCGCCGGTCCGGCTGGCCGGCGATGATCGCAAACGGGGTGAGCCAGGCGGGCCGGGAACGGCCGTCATCACCAAGACCAAGCCGCAGACCAAGCGGCCAAATCTTTACCGGGTGCTGATCCTCAACGACGACTACACGCCGATGGAGTTCGTCGTGCACGTGCTGGAGCGCTTCTTCGGCAAGGATCACGAGGCGGCGACCCGAATTATGTTGCATGTCCATCATCACGGCATCGGCGAGTGCGGCATCTATACCTACGAGGTTGCGGAGACCAAAGTGACGCAGGTGATGGACTTCGCGCGCAAACACCAGCATCCTTTGCAGTGCGTCATGGAGAAGAAGTGAAGGCCAAGCGAAGACCAAGAAACGCGGGGCGAGGGGACGTCCAATAGAAACGGAAATGGAAATCTGAATGCCGACTTTCTCACGCAGCCTCGAGCAATCGCTTCACCGCGCTTTGGCGCTCGCCAACGAACGGCACCACGAAGATGCGACGCTTGAACATCTCCTGTTGGCGCTGATCGACGACCAGGATGCTTCGGCGGTGATGCGGGCGTGCAACGTCGAGCTCGACAAGCTGCGCCGCGCCGTCACCGGCTATCTGGAGACGGAGCTGGAGAATCTGATCACCGACGGCGCCGAGGATTCCAAGCCGACGGCCGGCTTCCAGCGCGTGATCCAGCGCGCGGTGATCCATGTGCAGTCGTCCGGCCGCGAGGAGGTCACGGGCGCCAACGTGCTGGTTGCGATCTTTGCCGAGCGCGAGAGCCACGCCGCCTATTTCCTGCAGGAGCAGGACATGACCCGCTACGACGCGGTCAACTACATCAGCCACGGCATCGCCAAGCGTCCCGGGTTGTCGGAGGCGCGTCCGGTTCGCGGCGCAGAAGAAGAAAGCGGCGACGCCAAGACCGGCGACGAGGCGAAGAAGAAGGGTGACGCGCTCGACGCTTATTGCGTCAACCTCAACAAGAAGGCGAAAGAGGGCAAGATCGACCCGTTGATCGGCCGCGATGCCGAGATCAGCCGCACCATCCAGGTGCTGTGCCGTCGTCAGAAGAACAATCCGCTGTTCGTCGGCGATGCCGGTGTCGGCAAGACGGCGATTGCCGAGGGCCTGGCGCGGCGCATCGTGCACGGCGAGGTGCCGGACGTGCTCAAGACCTCGACGGTGTTCGCGCTCGATATGGGCACGCTGCTCGCGGGCACGCGCTATCGCGGCGACTTCGAGGAGCGGCTCAAGCAGGTCATCAAGGAGATCGAAGCCTACCCGAACGCGATCATGTTCATCGACGAGATTCACACCGTGATCGGCGCCGGAGCGACCTCGGGCGGCGCGATGGATGCATCGAACTTGCTCAAGCCGGCGCTCGCCGGCGGCACCATCCGCTGCATCGGCTCGACCACCTACAAGGAGTATCGGCAATATTTCGAGAAGGACCGCGCGCTGGTGCGGCGCTTCCAGAAGATCGACGTCAACGAGCCGTCGGTGCCGGACGCGATCGAGATCCTCAAAGGCCTCAAGCCGTACTTCGAAGAGTATCACAAGCTCAAATACACCAATGACGCCATCAAGGCCGCGGTGGAACTGTCGGCACGCTACATCCACGACCGCAAGCTGCCCGACAAGGCGATCGACGTGATCGACGAGTCGGGTGCGGCGCAGATGCTGCTGCCTGACAGCAAGCGCAAGAAGACCATCGGCCTCAAGGAGATCGAGACGACGATCTCGACGATGGCGCGAATCCCGCCAAAGACCGTGTCGAAGGACGACGCCGAGGTGCTCCAGCATCTCGAACAGACGCTCAAGACGGTCGTCTACGGCCAGGACAAGGCGATCGAGTCGCTGTCGGCCTCGATCAAGCTGGCGCGCGCCGGTTTGCGCGAGCCTGAGAAGCCGATCGGCTGCTACCTGTTCTCCGGTCCGACCGGCGTCGGCAAGACCGAGGTGGCGAAGCAGCTCGCGCTGTCGCTCGGTGTCGAATTGATCCGCTTCGACATGTCGGAATACATGGAACGCCACACCGTGTCGCGGCTGATCGGCGCGCCGCCCGGCTATGTCGGCTTCGACCAGGGCGGGCTGCTCACCGACGGCGTCGACCAGCATCCGCATTGCGTGCTGCTGCTCGACGAGATCGAGAAGGCGCATCCCGACCTGTTCAACGTGCTCTTGCAGGTCATGGACCACGGCAAGCTGACCGACCACAACGGCAAGCAGGTCGA
>CAZNTY010000132.1:0-1643 GCA_964576085.1 uncultured Undibacter sp.
CCGCGAAGCGCGGCGCGGGCAAAGATTGGCGGAGGTGGGGTAAATGAGTAGCGCATTCACACAATTGGACAACCTGTCGCCCGACAACCCGATCTTACTCATCGGCCCGCCTGGCTGCGGCAAGACCTCGCGCGCCGTGCAATGGGCTGAGCGCAACGGGTATAACATCGTGCACGAGCAGGCCGCTCATGCCATGAGCATCGACTATCGCGGCGCGCTCAAGACGTGGGACGACGGCCGCGCCGCGTGGCTTCCGATAGGAACGCTAGCCGAGCTTTGCGAGCCTGAGCGCCGGGTCCTGGCGATAATCGACGATGTGGGGCAGGCGACGCAGGACGTGCAGGCTGGCGTGGCGCACCTGGTGAACGAAAGGCGTTACGCAGACCGGCCCATCTCCAAAAACGCATGCTTCGTGCTTACGAGCAACCGCGCCGCCGACAAGAGCGGAGCGCGGCGAATCCTCGCCATGTTGCAGAATCGAGTGCAGCAGGTCGAGATTCTGCCGAGCGCAGAACTCTCCGAGGAAGTGGCGAGCTGGTATCTAGCGCAGCGCGAGATCGATCCCATCGTCTCTGCCTACGCCCGTTTCCGCGGGGCTGACGCCTTCGCCAAGGAAGTGCCCGATTCGCCCGAGCCATACTGTACGCCGCGATCTTTGGAAAAGGTTGGCCGACTGATGGGGCGCGGTTGCTATGAGCTAAGCGCGCTCGGTGGATGGATAGGCCGTGGACCTGCCGCCGACCTGCTCGCGTATCGCGACGCGGCGGGCAAACTGCCGGCAATCGCGGAGATATTGGAAAAACCGAGTCTGCTTAAGGGCGTGAAAGACCATGGACTGTTACATGCGGTGTGCGCCATGGCGGCGGCGCGGGTGCGCGAAGCGACTGAGAGCGTGACTGACCTGGCGGAGAGCTTAGGCGGCGGTTGGATGCGAGTCATGGTGAGCGCGGCCTGCGACGTATGGCCCGAATATAAGCGCACTGCTGCGTTCCAGTCCTGGGCCGTGAAACATAAGGCTGAGATACTGTGATGCTACCTGGATGGAGGTATTTGCGGCATCGCGGGTCACGGTCGCGGTCGCAGTCGGAGGTGCGGTCGTGTTCATGGTCGCGGTCGCGGTCGCGGTCGTATTCGCGGTCGGGATCGAGGGGATGGCCGTGGTCGCGGTCGCAATCAGCCGGTCAACCGAGGTCGGAGCCGTGATGCTACCGGGATGGAGATATTCGCGGAGCGGCGTATCATGTTCGCGGTCGCGGTCGCAGCCGTATTCGTATTGGTGTTCGCGGTCGTGGTCGGGAGTGTGGCCGCGGTCGGGGTCGTGGTCGGGGTGGCAGTCGTGTTCGTGGTCGGGAGAGTCGTTGCCGCGGTCGCGATCAGCGGGACGGAAGAGGTCGGAGCCGTGATGCTACCGGGGTGGAGGTATTCGAGGCATCATGTATCATGGTCGCGGTTGTGTTTGCGGTCGCAGTCGGGGTCGCGGTCATGGCCGTGGTCGTGTTCGCGGTCGGGGTGGCAGTCGTGTTCGTGGTCGGGAGAGTCGTTGCCGCGGTCGCGATCAGCGGGACGGAAGAGGTCGGAGCCGTGATTTGGAGGTTGCAATGAGCATGTGGGAAAAGCCCGAGAGCGATATATTGATTTACACG
>CAZNTY010000133.1:0-4058 GCA_964576085.1 uncultured Undibacter sp.
AGCCCGATTGGGCGAAGGCCGGCTGGCGCCGCGAGCTTCGGCTCGGCACGCTAGGACTTCTGGAGGAGTGTAGCTCAATGGCTAGAGCACCGGTCTCCAAAACCGGGGGTTGGGGGTTCGAGTCCCTCCACTCCTGCCAAAGCTGAGGCGCCCACGGCCAAGGCTGGCCGCGGCCGGTTTTCGGGTCGGGACCAGCAGAGAGCTGCGGCAGACATTCGATGCAGGCATTAGATAAGAGCTCGGGCTTCTGAAGGCATGGCACGCACGTCACCGTTCAAATTCCTGCAGGAAGTGCGTAGCGAGGTGAACAAGGTCACCTGGCCGTCGCGTCGGGAAACAATGATCACTACGGCAATGGTCTTCGTCATGGTGGCGGTCGCCTCCATCTTCTTCATGCTGGCCGACCAGATCATCCGCATTGCGGTGACCTTCGTGCTCGGCATAGGCGCCTGACGCCCGAACGGATCGAGAGATACTGATGAGTGACACGGCGACAACGACGACTGAAGCGCCCGCGACGGCCGGCAAGCCGAAGCGCTGGTACATCGTGCACGCTTATTCCAACTTCGAGAACAAGGTCGCGGAATCGATCCGCGAGCAGGCAAAGCAGCGCGGCCTTGCCGAGCATATCGACGAAGTTCTGGTGCCGAAGGAAAAGGTCACCGAAGCGCGCCGCGGCCGCAAGGTGGAGACTGAGCGTAAGTTTTTCCCCGGCTATGTGCTGGTGAAGATGGATCTGACCGACGAGGTCTATCATCTGATCAAGAACACACCGAAGGTCACCGGTTTCCTTGGTACCGACAAGAAGCCGATGCCGATCTCGGACGCGGAGGCGCAGCGTATCCTCCAGCAGGTACAGGAAGGTGTCGATCGTCCGAAACCGTCGATTTCCTTCGAGGTCGGTGAGCAGGTGCGCGTGTCGGATGGGCCGTTCGCGTCGTTCAACGGCATTGTCGAGGAAGTGGACGAGGGACGCTCGCGCGTTAAGGTCGCGGTATCGATCTTTGGCCGCGCGACGCCTGTGGAGCTCGAGTTCGGTCAGGTGGAGAAGCTTTAAGGATGTGTCATCGCCCGCGAAGGCGGGCGATCCAGTAAACGCTGAGGCCGCCATATGGCAAAGCCTCGCTCAAATGATCCGCTCCTGCGGTTACTGGATGCCTCGCCTCCGCAAGGCGTGACAAAAAGAGAGGGGCAATCAGTCGTGGGAGGTGAGGCGGCAGCCAACCGCTAAAATCCGCACCACTAACGGAGTAAGAAATGGCGAAGAAAGTCACTGGATTCCTCAAATTGCAGGTGCCGGCCGGCGCCGCCAATCCGGCGCCGCCGATCGGTCCGGCGCTCGGCCAGCGCGGCCTCAACATCATGGAGTTCTGCAAAGCGTTCAACGCGCAGACCGCCAAGATGGAAAAGAACGTGCCAATCCCGGTCATCATCACGACCTATCAGGACCGCTCGTTCACCTTCGAGATGAAGACGCCGCCGGTGTCTTATTTCTTGAAGAAAGCGGCGAACCTTCAGAGCGGCTCGAAAACTCCGGGCCGCGAGAAGGTCGGCTCCGTGACCAAGGCGCAGGTCAAGGAGATCGCCGAGCAGAAGATGAAGGACCTGAACGCCAGCGACATCGACGCCGCCATGAAGATGATCGAAGGCTCCGCCCGTTCGATGGGCCTCGAGGTCAAGGAGTAACCGCCATGGCACTCGGGAAACGCATGAAGAAGATCCGCGACGGCGTCGATCCGGCCAAGGCCTATCCGCTCGCCGAAGCCGTGAAGATGGTGAAGGAGCGCGCCAAGGCGAAGTTCGACGAGACCATCGAGATCGCGATGAACTTGGGCGTCGATCCGACCCATGCCGATCAAATGGTCCGTGGCGTCGTCACGCTGCCGAACGGTTCCGGCCGCACCTTGCGCGTCGGCGTGTTCGCCAAGGGCGCCAAGGCCGATGAGGCGAAGGCGGCGGGTGCCGACGTCGTGGGCGCCGAAGACCTGTTCGAGAAGGTCAACAAGGGTGAGATCGATTTCGACCGCTGCATCGCCACCCCGGACATGATGCCGCTGGTCGGCCGACTCGGTAAGGTGCTCGGCCCCCGCGGCATCATGCCGAATCCCAAGGTCGGGACGGTGACGATGGATGTCACCAATGCGGTCAAGGGCGCCAAAGGCGGCTCGGTCGAGTTCCGGGTCGAGAAGGCCGGTATCGTCCAGGCCGGGGTCGGCAAGGCCTCGTTCCCGGAAGACAAGTTGGTCGAGAACATCAAGGCGTTCGCCGATGCGGTCCAGAAGGCCAAGCCGCCGGGCGCCAAGGGCCACTATATCAATCGCGTGGCGATTTCCTCGACGATGGGCCCGGGCCTCAAGGTCGACCCGGCCACCCTGTTCGGCGGCGGAAGCTAATAAGACCAAGGCAATGAATGTCAAAAAGCTCGGTCGTCAGGACCGGGCTTTTTCATTTGGTCCGGTGCTTTTCTTTTAGCGTCCGATAGGTGACTTTCCGGGCGAAGAGAGCGCGAGCCCCGGGAGGCAACGTGCAGTTCCACCTGAATGGATTCCAGCCCGGAGATCCGGAGATCGCTGACCCGGCGCGGCGTTATCCGCCGTCGGGCGCGTCGGGTTCGCTTCCCGAAACTGCCGATGTTCTCATTGTCGGCTGCGGGCCGGCGGGCCTGACTTTGGCGGCTCAGCTCAGTGCCTTCCCAGACATCAGGACCTGCATCGTCGATCAGAAGTCGGGGCCGTTGCTGCGCGGCCAGGCTGACGGCATCGCCTGCCGCACGATGGAGATGTTTCACGCCTTTGGCTTCAGCGAGCGCGTGATGAAGGAAGCCTGCTGGATCAACGAGACGACATTCTGGAAACCGGATGAGAAGCAGCCGGGTCGGATCGTCCGCAGCGGCCGGGTTCAGGACGTCGAGGAGGGGCTCTCCGAATTTCCCCATGTCGTCCTCAATCAAGCGCGGGTGCACGACTTCTATCTTGACGTCATGCGCAAGTCGGCAGCGCAGATCGAGCCGCATTACGCGCGGCGTTTCGTCGACCTTGAGATCGGCGAGCCGCGGTCCAACGATCCCTATCGCGTCACAGCCCGGCTCGAACGGATCGATCCCGAACACCAGGGCCAGACCGAGACGGTAAGGGCCCGTTACGTGGTCGGCTGCGACGGCGCCCGCAGCGCCGTGCGCAAGTCGATCGGGCAAACCCTCCCCGGCGATTCCGCCAATCATGCCTGGGGCGTGATGGATGTGCTGGCCGTGACCGATTTTCCCGATGTCCGTTTCAAATGCCTGATCCAGTCCGCCAGGGACGGCAGCATCATCATTATCCCGCGTGAGGGCGGCTACCTGTTCCGCCTCTACATCGAGATGAACAAGCTCGATGTTGGCGAGCGCGTCACTAATCGCAACATCACGCCGGATGACCTGATCGCGGCTGCCCGCCGCATTCTCAATCCATACACGCTCGACGTGAAGGAAATTCCGTGGTGGTCGGTCTACGAGATCGGCCAGCGGCTTTGCGACAGGTTCGATGACGCTGGGAATGTCGACGCGCAACTGCCCTGCGTCTTCATCGCCGGCGATGCCTGCCACACCCACAGCCCCAAGGCCGGGCAGGGCATGAACGTCTCGATGCAGGACGGCTTCAACCTCGGCTGGAAGCTCGCCGCGGTGCTTCGCAAGCGCGCGGCGCCGAGTTTGCTTCGCTCTTATTCCGCCGAGCGGCAGGCGGTCGCGAAAGAGCTGATCGATTTCGATCGCGAATGGGCGCAGGTGCTCAGCTCGTCGTCGGGAGCCGATCCCGCCGCGACCCAGCGCTACTTTGTGCAGCACGGCCGCTACACCGCCGGCACCGCGACCCGGTATCGTCCGTCGCAGCTCACCGGCGAGGCGACTCATCAGCATCTCGCGGCCGGCTTCATCATCGGCATGCGGTTCCATTCGGCGCCGGTGGTCCGCGTTTCGGACGGCAAGCCGATGCAGCTCGGGCACACGATCGAGGCTGATGGCCGCTGGCGCCTCTTTGTGTTCGCGCCGGCCGAAGATCCGGCGAGACCGGTTTCAGCCG